>JAPLOK010000157.1 GCA_026400775.1 Alphaproteobacteria bacterium
ACCAGACCCTACTGGTGCAATCCGGGAAGCCCGTCGGCGTGTTCGAGACGCATGCCGATGCACCGCGGGTGCTGATCGCCAATTCCAACCTGGTGCCGAACTGGGCGAGCTGGGAGCATTTCGACAAGCTCGATCGGCTGGGGTTGATGATGTACGGCCAGATGACCGCAGGGTCTTGGATTTATATCGGCACGCAGGGAATCGTGCAGGGCACTTATGAGACATTTGTCGAGGCCGGGCGGCAGCATTTCAAGGGCGACCTGACAGGGCGCTGGATCCTGACCGGCGGGCTGGGCGGCATGGGTGGCGCGCAACCATTGGCTGGCGTGTTTGCTGGCGCCTCGGTGCTGGCAGTCGAATGCCAGGCAAGCCGCATCGAGAAGCGGCTGGAGACGCGCTACCTCGATTATCGCGCTGATGACCTGGACACCGCGCTGAACATGGTGCGCACCGCGACGCGGCCGATCAGCGTGGGCCTGCTCGGCAATGCGGCGGAGATTTTCCCCGAACTCGTGCGCCGTGGCGTGGTGCCGGATATCGTCACCGACCAGACCTCCGCGCATGATCCGGTGAACGGTTACCTGCCGGCAGGCTGGACGCTGGATGAATGGGAGAGCAAGCGCGCATCCGACCCGCGCGCAGTGGCCGCAGCCGCCAAGCGCAGCATGGTGGCGCACGTGCAGGCCATGCTGGATTTTCAGCGCATGGGTTCGGCCGTGCTCGATTACGGCAACAATATCCGGCAGATGGCGAAGGACGAAGGACTGCTGAACGCCTTTAACTTCCCGGGCTTCGTGCCGGCCTATATCCGCCCGCTGTTCTGCCGCGGCGTGGGGCCGTTCCGCTGGGCGGCCTTGTCCGGCGATCCGGATGACATCCGCAAGACCGATGACCGCGTGCGCGAGTTGATGCCGCATGACGCGCATCTGCATCGCTGGCTCGACATGGCGCGCGAGCGCATCGCCTTCCAGGGCCTGCCGGCGCGCATCTGCTGGGTGGGGCTGGGCGATCGCCATCGCCTCGGCCTGGCCTTCAATGAGATGGTGGCGCGCGGCGAGATTGGGCCTGTGGTGATCGGGCGCGACCATCTGGACAGCGGTTCCGTCGCCTCTCCCAATCGCGAGACAGAGGCGATGATGGACGGTTCGGATGCCGTCTCCGACTGGCCGCTGCTGAATGCGCTGCTCAACACCGCGAGCGGCGCGACCTGGGTCTCGCTGCATCATGGCGGCGGTGTGGGCATGGGCTATTCGCAGCATTCGGGCATGGTGATTGTCGCCGATGGCACCAATGACGCGGCACGGCGGTTGAAACGTGTGCTGTGGAACGACCCCGCGACCGGCGTGATGCGACATGCCGATGCGGGCTACGACATCGCGAAAGCCTGCGCGCGCGAACAGGGCCTCGATCTGCCGGGGATCGCGCTGTGACGCCCGGCGATGCGAACCTGCGCGAACTGGCCGCGATCAGCGCCGGCGCGCCCTTGCGCTTGTCGGGCGATTGGCGCGCGGCGGTGCAGGCCAGTCACGATTCACTGGCAGCCGCCCTGGCCACCGGCGCCGCGCTCTATGGCGTGAACACCGGCTTCGGCAAGCTTGCGCAGACGCGCATCGCCGATGCGGAACTGGCCGCGCTGCAGCTCAACCTGCTGCGCAGCCATGCCGCCGGCGTGGGCAAGCGCCTGGCCCCGCGCGTGGTGCGTCTGGTGATGGCATTGAAGGCGCTGGCGCTGGCGCAGGGTGCCTCCGGCGTGCGGCCCATCATCATCGACTACCTGACCGAGATGCTGGCGCAGGATGTGCTGCCGATCATTCCCTCGCGCGGGTCGGTCGGCGCATCGGGAGATCTGGCGCCGCTGGCGCATATGTCGCTGGTGCTGGTGGGTGAGGGGCGCGCGCTGTTCCGCGGCGTGGAAGTCGCCGGCGGCGATGCGCTGGCGCAGCTCGGGCTGAAGCCGCTGGTGCTGGGGCCGAAGGAGGGGCTGGCGCTGCTCAACGGCACGCAGGTCAGCACCGCCATCGCGCTGGATGCCCTGTTCCGCGCGCGGCGTCTCTTCGCCACGGCACTGGTTGCGGCCGCGCTCTCCACCGAGGGTCTGCGCGGCTCGGACACGCCCTTCGATGCGCGCATCCATGCGCTGCGCCGCCAGCCGGGGCAGATCCGGGTGGCCGCGGCATTGGCCGGCCTGATGTCGGGCAGTGCCATTCGCGAGAGCCACCGCATCGACGACCCACGCGTGCAGGACCCCTATTCCATCCGCTGCACGCCGCAGGTGCTGGGTGCGGCACTCGACGCCATGGACCACAGCGCAGCGGTCCTGGAACGCGAGGCCAATGCGGTCACCGACAACCCGCTGGTGATCGGCGGGGAGGTGCTCTCGGGCGGCAATTTCCATGCCGAACCGGTGGGCTTCGCGGCCGATCACCTGGCACTCACCATGGCCGAGACGGGAGCCATCGCCGAACGGCGCATCGCACTGCTGATCGACCCGGCATTGTCCGGGCTGCCGGCCTTCCTGGTGCGCGATGGCGGCGTGAATTCTGGCTTCATGATCGCGCAAGTCACCGCCGCCGCGCTGACCGCGGAGAACCGGCATCTGGCCAATCCGCGCGTGACCGACAGCCTGCCCACCAGCGCCAACCAGGAGGACCATGTCTCCATGGCCACAGGCGCCGCGCTGCGGCTGCGGCCGATATATCGCAACCTGGCGGATATCCTGGCGATCGAGCTGCTGGCGGCCGCGCAGGCCATCGAGTTTCATCGCCCGTTGCGCAGTTCGGCGCGGCTTGAGGCAGCCCATGAACTGGTCCGCGGCGTCGCCCGCGCCTGGGACAGCGACAGGCTGATGGCGCCTGATATTGCGGCCGTCTCGGCCTTGGTGCGCGCGGGGCGGTTCGCGACGCTCGCGGGCGGATATTGATGCGCATCTGGCGCAACGCACAGCTGGCGACCATGACCGATGATCGCATGGGCATCATCGAGGACGGCGCCATCGCGGTCGAGGATGGGCGCATCGCATGGGTGGGCCGCGCCCAGGACGCACCTGCGGGCGAGAACGTGGATTGCGAGGGCGCCTGGCTGCTGCCGGGGCTGATCGATTGCCACACGCATCTGGTCTTCGGCGGCGATCGCGCGGCGGAATACGAACAGCGCCTCGCGGGTGCGACATATGAGGAGATCGCGCGGGCGGGCGGGGGCATCATCTCCTCGGTGCGGGCCACCCGCGCGGCCGATGATGCGGCGCTGCTGGCACAGAGCCTGCCGCGGTTGGATGGGCTGCTGGCCGAGGGTGTCACTACGGTCGAAGTGAAGTCCGGCTACGGGCTGGATGCGGACAGCGAATGCAAGCAGTTGCGCGTGGCACGCGCGCTGGCGGGCGCGCGGGCAGTGAACATCACCACCACCTTGCTGGCAGCGCACGCGACACCGCCGGAATTCGCAGGCCGGCGCGCCGAATATGCGCGGCATGTCGCCGAGCACATCCTGCCGCTCGCCGCGCGCGAGGGTCTGGCCGATGCGGTCGATGCCTTCGCCGACTCCATCGCCTTCACCAATGAGGAGACCGGCTGGGTCTTCGCGGCTGCGCGCAAGGCGGGGCTGCCGGTGAAGCTGCATGCTGACCAATTGACCGACCAGGGCGGTGCCGCGCTGGCGGCGGCCTGGCGCGCGCTCTCGGCCGATCATCTAGAACGCTCGAATGAGGGCGGGCTGGCCGCGATGGGCCGCGCCGGCACGGTGGCCGTGCTGCTGCCCGGCGCCGCCTTCACCCTGCGCGAGACCGCACACCCCGATGTGGCCGCGATGCGCCGGCATGGCGTGCGCATGGCGCTGTCCACCGACATGAACCCCGGCTCCTCGCCCACACGGTCGCTGCTGCTGATGCTGAACCTGGGCTGCACGCTGTTCCGCATGACGGTGGCCGAGGCGCTGCTCGGTGTCACGCGCAATGCCGCGGCCGCGCTCGGCATGGCCGATCGCGGCGTGCTGGCGCCGGGCATGCGGGCCGATTTCGCGCTCTACCGCATCAGCCGCCCGGCAGAGCTTTGCTACTGGATGGGCCATAACCCCTGCCTGGGCCGCGTGGTCGGCGGTGTTCGAGCATGACGCCCGAGACGCTGACCGCCATCATGCATCGTGGTGTGCCGCTGGCCGCCAGCTGGGGTGTGACGGTGCTGGACGCCGCTGATGGTGTGGCGCGCCTGCGCCTGCCCGCGGACCCGCTGCTGCTGCGGCCGGGCAATACCGTCTCCGGCCCCGCGATCATGGGGCTGGCGGATGTGGCGATGTGGATGGCGCTGCTGACCACAACCCAGGGTCGTGACAACAGCGTCACCTCGACCATGAATGTGAATTTCCTGCGTCCCGCCGGGCCCGGCCCGCTGGTGGCCACCGCCCGAGTGGTCAAGGCCGGCAAGCGCATGGTCTATGGCGAGGTGCTGATCGGCGCGGAGGAGGCTGAGGAACCCGCCGTGCATGTGACCACGCATTGGGTTGTCATTGCGAAGGGGTAACCCGGTCTTTCGCGACACCCGGGGCTGCGCTACACGCCCGGCCATCCAACACAGGGGCCAGGCCATGAAGCTCACGCGCAAAGTCAAAGACATCCTCTCCTGGTATGAGAGCGACAACCCCGGCACGCGCGCGAACCTCGCCCGCATCCTGATGCAGGGCAAGCTCGGCGGGACCGGCCGCATGGTGATCCTGCCGGTCGACCAGGGCTTCGAGCATGGCCCGGCGCGCAGCTTCGCACCGAACCCCGCCGCCTATGACCCGCATTATCATTTCGAGCTGGCGATCGAGGCCGGCCTCAACGCCTATGCCGCGCCGCTGGGCATGATCGAGGCGGGCGCGGGTTCCTTCGCCGGCTGCATCCCGACCATCCTGAAGGTCAATTCGTCGAACAGCCTGTCCACCACCAAGGACCAGGCGGTGACCGGCACGGTGGGCGACGCGCTGCGGCTGGGCTGCTCGGCGATCGGCTTCACCATCTATCCGGGCAGCGAGTTCCAGTTCGAACTGATGGAAGAGCTGCGCGAGCTGGCCGCCGAAGCCAAGGATGCCGGCCTTGCCGTGGTGGTGTGGTCCTATCCGCGCGGGCCTATGCTCGACAAGACGGGTGAGACCGCGCTCGATATCTGCGCCTATGCCGCGCACATGGCCGCCCTGCTGGGCGCGCACATCATCAAGGTGAAGCCGCCGACCGACGCGATCAGCCTGGATGCGGCGAAGAAGACCTATCAGTCGCACCCGGTCGAGGTGAAGGACGCGGCCAAGCGCATCGCGCATGTGG
>JAPLOK010000497.1 GCA_026400775.1 Alphaproteobacteria bacterium
GATGGCCGCACTGGGCCAGAAGCTTCGATGCGCGAAGGTGACGCAGGTGAAGCGCGGGCTGAAATGCGCCACCTGCTGCCACCAGGACATGTGGTTGCCGCCCAGGCCATGGGCGAAGACCAGCACCGGGCCTTCGCCTGTGACTTCGTAGTAGCGGCCGTCCAGGTGGCCGCTCGCGCGCTTCACAGCGCGCCGCCCTTGCGGCCGGCCATGGCACCCAGCCGCAGCCGCAGCGCGTTCAGCTTGATGAAGCCCTGCGCGTCGAACTGGTCATAGGCGCCCTGGTCATCCTCGAAGGTGACATGCTTCATCGAGTACAGGCTGTGCGGCGACTGGCGGCCGGTCACGATGGTGTTGCCCTTGTAGAGTTTCAGGCGAACGGTGCCGGTGACGCTGGCCTGGGACTGGTCCACCATGGCCTGGATCATGCGGCGCTCGGGGCTGAACCAGAAGCCATTATAGATCAGCTCCGCATAGCGCGGCATCAGCGAATCCTTGAGGTGCCCGGCCTCGCGGTCCAGCGTGATGCTCTCCATCGCGCGATGCGCCACATACAGGATGGTGCCGCCCGGCGTCTCATAGCAGCCGCGGGACTTCATGCCGACAAAGCGGTTCTCCACCAGGTCCAGGCGGCCAATGCCGTTCTCCTTGCCCAGCGCGTTCAGCTTTGTCAGCAGCGTGGCGGGAGAGAGGTGTTCACCATTGATGCCCACCGCATCGCCGCGTTCGAATTCGATGGTGATTTCCTCGACCCGGTCCGGCGCGTTCCAGGGGGCAATGGTGCGCTGCCAGACCATCTCATCGGGTGTGTCCCAGGGCTCTTCCAGGATTTTGCCTTCGGAGGAGCTGTGCAGCAGGTTCGCATCGACGCTGAACGGCGCCTCGCCGCGCTTGTCCTTGGCGATGGGAATCTGGTGTTCCTCGGCGAAGGCGATCAGCCGGGTGCGGCTGGCCAGGTCCCATTCGCGCCAGGGCGCGATGATCTTCACCTCGGGCTTCAGCGCGTAATAGGACAGCTCGAAGCGAACCTGGTCATTGCCCTTGCCGGTGGCGCCATGCGAGACGGCATCAGCGCCGACCTTCTCCGCGATTTCGATCTGGCGCTGCGCGATCAACGGCCGCGCGATCGAGGTGCCGAGCAGATACATCCCTTCATACAGCGCATTGGCGCGGAACATCGGGAAGACGAAATCCTGCACGAAGGTCTCGCGCAGATCATCGATGAAGATGTTCTCGGGCTTGATGCCCAGCAGCAGCGCCTTGTCGCGCGCCGGCCCCAGCTCCTCGCCCTGGCCCAGATCGGCGGTGAAGGTCACCACCTCGCAGGCATAGGTGGTCTGCAACCACTTCAGGATCACGCTGGTGTCCAGCCCGCCAGAATAGGCGAGCACGACCTTCTTCACATCCTTCACGCGCATCGGGGCACTCCATTTCGTGGCGGCCGGATTACCGCCATGGGCGCAGGGTGGCCAGCCCCGCGCCCATGCGGATGAGACGCTTCGTCACGAATTCGCCCTTCATCTCGGGATCGTTTCGGGGCAGAACCTGTTGCCGGACCTGTTCAGGAGAACTCACCGCATGGCTTTCGCCTTCCGCCTACGCATCGCCGCCGCCGCGGCCATCATTGGCGCGGCGACGTGGGGTACGGCCTTCGCCCAGCCCGACCCCGCCCAGATCATCCGCGAACGCCGCGAGGGCCTGCGCGCCGTGGGCCAGCACATGGAGGCGATCGTCGCCATCGTGCAGAGCCGCGGCGATGCCCGCTCCGCGGTGCCGCGGGTGGAGGCGATGCAGGCCTTCTTCACGACCTTCCCGGGCCGCTTCCCCGCCAATACCCAGACCGGTGAGACGCGCGCACTGCCCGCGATCTGGACCGACGCCGCAGGCTTCACGGCGGCTTATAACGGCTCGGTCGCGGCGCTGGGCAATCTGGACACCTCCGATAACCCCTTGCTGCGCCTGATCTGACGGCCCATGCGGCTCCCAATGCCGCCGCAGGCGCCCTGACGGTCGGTGTTTTCACCCTCCATGCTGTGCTGAAATGTCCTCC
>JAPLOK010000283.1 GCA_026400775.1 Alphaproteobacteria bacterium
CCTGCCGCAATTCGACGAACGGCAATTCTATACCCGCGCCGGTGATTTCCAGATGGACCGTGACGGCTATCTGGTGAATGGCGGGGGCTACTACCTGCAAGGCTGGCCGATCAGCGAGGCGACCAACGAGCCCGATCGCACACAGTTGGCGCCCGTGCGCATCAGCCAACAGGTGTTCAACCCGGTGCCGACATCGCGCATCGAACTCGCCGCCGATCTGCCAGCCGATGCGATCGATCCAGTCACCTCCCAGGTGCGGCTGTATGACGCGCTGGGCACGCCGCATGTCGCGACCATGACCTTCACGCCCGTCACCAATGCCGGCCCGCCGGTGGCCGCGACCGGCGAGTGGGACCTCTCCATCACCATCCCTGGTGAGAACGCGCCGCCCGCGCGCAGCCTGCGGCTGCAATTCGGCGCCAACGCCACGCCCGCCACACCGCCTGGCACGCTGGGCGGCTTTGGTGCCGCCAGCAACATGACGCCGGGCACGACCGCGCTGGGCGACCCGGCCGAGGTCACCTTCGTCGCCGATCTGGGCGAGGGGCCGCAGAGCATCGTGCTGAACCTGGGCGAGATCGGCCTGGCACGCGGGCTGACGCAGTTCTCGGTGGGCGAATTCAATGTGCGCAACCAGTCGCAGAACGGCGTGCCGCCGGGCTCCTATGCCGGGCTGAAGATCGGCGAATCGGGAGACGTCTCGATCAACTATGACAATGGCCAGTCGCGCATCGTCGCCCGCCTGCCGCTGGTCACCTTCTCCGATCCTGATTCGCTGCAACGCCTGGATGGCCAGGCCTTCATGCGCACCATCGAGAGCGGCGAGGCGCGCGTGACCGATGTGGCCAAGGACGGCGCCGGCCGCCTGGTGGTGGGCAGCGTGGAACGTTCGAACGTGGATATCGCAGGCGAATTCACCAAGCTGATCGTCGCGCAGCGCGCCTACACCGCGAATACGCGCGTGGTGACCACGAGCGACGAGCTGCTCCAGGAAACCATCAATATGAAGCGTTAACCGCGCTTTAGGAGTCATCCCGCAAATCTGGACAGGACATGGGCATCGATCTCGCGCTGCACATCGCGCTCAGCGGAATTTCCGCGAACCAGCGCGCCTTGCAGCAGACCTCGCACAATATCGCCAATGCGGACACCGTGGGCTTCACCAAGAAGCGCGTGGCGATGTCGGTCGAGGAATTCGAAGGCCGCCCCTTGGGCGTGCGCGCGGGCGAGGCGCTGCGCGATGTGGACCTGGCGCTGCTGGCCGAACGCGACGGGCGAGGTGCCTCGGCGGCCGCGGCGGAACTGCGCGCGCGCATCCTGCAACCGGTCGAGGCGGTGCAGGGCCGGCCGGAGGATAATGTCTCGCTCGGCGCGCGCGTGGCCGCGCTGGCGCAAGGCTTCACAGCGCTGCGCGATTCGCCGGCCGATCCTGAACTGATGCGCGCGGCGCTGCGCAACGCCGAGGAAGCGGCCATGCAGTTCCGCGACAGCGCCAACGCGGTGCAGGCCGCCCGGCGCGAGGCGCAGAACGGCATCGTCTCCGAAGTCAGGCTGATCAATGACGGCCTGCGCGAACTGGCCGATTTGACCCGCGTCATCCGCGCCGAGGTGACCAACGGCCGCTCCACCGCCGAGCTCGAGGATCAGCGCGACGTGCTGCTCAACCGGCTCTCGGAGAGCCTGCCGCTGCGGGGCCTGCGCCAGCCTGATGGCGGCATCGTGCTGCTCGCGCGCAACGGCATCACCCTGCCCCTGCCCACCGCCGGGGAGGATGTGTTCAGCGCCGCCAATGCCGCGCCCGGGCCCGAGGCCTTTTACGGCCCGGGCGGCTCGCTGCCCGGCGTGATGCAGGGTAGCGTCGATGTGACGCGGCAATTGACCGGCGGGCGGCTGGCGGAGCTGGTACAGCTGCGCGACACGATGCTGCCGCGCATGCAGGCCGAGCTGGATGTCGCGGCCGTCGAACTGGCCGGGCGTTTCGATGCGGTGGGCCTGCGCCTCTTCACCGATGCTGCGGGTGTGGTGCCGGACCGGCTGGCGGGCCATGTCGCCGGCGGACATGTCGGCTTCGCCGCACGCATCCGCGTCAATCCCGATCTGCCGCCCAATGCCATGCAGTTGCGCGACGGCACGCATGCCACCGCCGGCGGGCCGGGCCAGCCCAGCGCATTCACACCCAACCCGCCCGGCGGCCCCGCCGGCTTCACCACCTTGCTGGACCGCGTGCTGGACCATGCGCTGGGCACCCATGCCGCAGCGGGTGAGCCCTGGGGGGCCTTTCCGGTCAGCGGGCTGGGGCCGCAGGGCAACATCCATTCCGCCATCGCCAATCCGCGCGATGTCGCGGATTTCGCGAACCAGGCGGTGCGCCTGCACACCGAGGCACGCGGCGAAGCCACCGCCGCGGCCGAAGCAGCAGGCCGCATGCGCGACGGCATGGAAGCACGCATCCGCGACCGTTCGGGCGTCAACACCGATGAGGAGATGGCGATGCTGATGCGCCTGCAGAATGCCTATGCCGCCAATGCCCGTGTGATGAGCACGGCGCAGAGCATGTGGGACGCCCTGCTGGGCGCGGTGCGCTGATGGATATTCTCGGCCGCATGAACAACGAGGCTGCGGCGCTGCGCAGCCGGATGGAGGTGCTCTCGCGCCAGGTCGCCTCGGGCCGCCGGGCGGAGGTGCTGGGCGACCTGGCCCCGCAGGCGCCGCGCGCGGTGGATCTGTCCAACGACATCGCGCGGCGCGAGACCTATATGCGCGCGATCGACCGCAGCGCGGGGCGGATGGAAGTCATGCAGTCGGGGCTCGGGCGCTTGAAGGCCATCGCCTCCGAGTTCCGCTCCGAGGTGGGGATGCGCCTGTCCTCGCGCGATCAGAATGCGCTGGTCACGGTGCAGGCGCGTGCGCGTGCGGCGCTGACCGAAATGGGCTCGCTGCTGAACCTGCGGCTGAATGGCGAATACCTGTTCGGCGGCAGCGACATGGCGAACCCGCCGGTGCCCGACCCGCAAGCGCTGGCCAATGGCCCGCTGGCCAATGCCATCGCGGCCGAGGTCGCGACGCTGAACAACACCAACGCCGCCGCGGTGGCCGCCAATACGCGCAGCCTGGCGCAGGACACAACGGCCGCACTCTCGCCCTTCTCGACCTTCCTTGAGGACCCCGCGCAGGGCGCGGGCGAACCGCGGCGCAGCATGCCGGTCTCCGATGGGGAAAAGCTGGTCTTCGGGATCGCTGCCAACCGCAACGCCATGGCGACCTCGGAGGGCGAGACCACCGGCGGCTGGGCACGCGACCTGATGCGCGGCTTGATGACGCTGATGGCACTCACGCCCGCGCAATTGCAGCAGCGCGAGGGCTTCGAGGAATTCGCGCAGACCATCCGCACTGGCCTTGAAAGCGCCGAGAACGCGCTGGCCGAGGAAATGGGCGCGCTGGGCGCTGTGCAGCGCCAGGCCACGAGCGCGCGTACCCGCCACCAGGATCTCTCGGATGCGATGCAGAAACAGCTGGTCGCCATCACCGATGTCGACCTGGCCGCGACGCTGACGAAACTGCAAGGGACCAGAAGCGCCCTGGAGGCGAGCTATCGCGTCACCGCGAGCCTGTCCGACCTGTCATTGGCGCGGTTCCTGCGATGATTTCGTGGCCGCGTTTTCACCTGGCATTAATCGGCCGCGCGCATCATGCGCGGGCCGGGCGAGGCCTGCGGCGTTGCTGCGCCGCATCCCCAGAACGGCAAGCTTGAAGGAGGCGAATATGTCCACACTGGTTCTTGAATTGCGGCAAGGCGACATGATGGTCGTCAATGGTGCGCCCATCC
>JAPLOK010000142.1 GCA_026400775.1 Alphaproteobacteria bacterium
CCGGGTGTTTCGCGACCACGACGATATCACAGGCCACTGCTGCTATTTCTGGAACCGTCTCGTCGATCAGCCCTGGCGCATCATCTCCATCGGCATGCGCGACTGGGCGCATCGGTACTGATCAGTGGGAATTGGTATAAGCCACGAGAAGCTGCGGGACGCGCATCCCCGGCCTGAAACTTGGCCCACGGGCTACTGCCTGAATTCCTCATCCGCCAGCGCGCCGAAAATATGCGCCCGCGCCACGAAACCGCGTGCCTCCCCCGCCTGCACCTCGCAAAACGCGCTGCCCGCCTCGCAGGCGCGCAAGCGGCCGATCACGCCCGGGCGCAGCCTGGCCGCCACCGGGCTTTCGGCATCGCCACGCCGGCGCAGCGGCACTTCCCCGCCCTCGATCTGGCGCACCAGGAAGGTGCGGCGGCCGGGCGTCAGGTTGGACTGGTGCACCCAGCCCTCGGTGCCATCCACATCGCGAATGCGCCGCCACTGGTCATGCTCGCGGATAATCATCACCGGCAGGTCGCGGCGTTCGTAGCGCCATTCGATCGGGAAGCGCGTATCGGGCCCCACGCGCAGGTTCACGCGGTCGCTGCGCAGGGCGGCGAAGCGCGGTGTGGGCAGGTTGGTCACTGCCCCGCGCGGCGGGATGGGGGGCTCGGGCGGCGGCGGTGCGGCCGCGGCCGGGGGCGTGGCGGCGGGCGCTGCGGCCGGCGGCGTCACCGGCCGGCGCTGCTGCTGCTGCTGCTGGCCCTGGCCCTGTGGGCGGCGCTGCTGTTGGCCCTGTTGTTGTTGTTGTTGTTGTTGTTGTTGTTGTTGTTGTGGCGGGCGCGGGCGGGGCTGCTGCGTCGCGCCGGGCGTGCTCGTGGCCGGCGGCGCGGCCTGGGGGCGGGCGGGCGCGGGCGTGGTGGTGGCGGGTGGTGTGCCAGGGGGCGTTCCAGGGGGCGTTGCAGGGGGCGTGCCAGGGAGCGTTGCAGGGCGCGCGGCCTCGGCCGGGCGGGCCGGCGGGGTCGCGGGCTGGCTGCCCAGCATGGATTGCGCGGTCGCATCGCCCGACAGCGCCACCAGCGCCGCAAGCCCCAGGCCAGCCGATCCGCGAAGCAACCCCCACCCCATGGGACGGCAGATTCGCAATTCACGCCGCAACCGGTCAAGCATCGGGTGCGAGTCTTTCGAGATCCTGCTCCGCACGGCAGGCGATGAAGCGGCCGGGCCGGCCGGCCATGGGCACGGCGGTCAGGCCGATATCGGCATAGAGATGCAGCATCGCAGGCCCCACATCGACAAAGGCGGGCCGGGCGCCGGCGCGTTCGGCCAGGTCGCGGAAGCGCCAGATCACACTGACGGCATCGGCCGCCTCGCCGCCCGGATCGCCATGCGCGATCCAGATCGGCGGCAGGCGGGAGAAGGCCAGCGCGGCACGGCCGGCCTCACCCATCAGCACCCCATCGGCGCGTTCGGGGGTGGCGCCCTGCCAGTCGGTCAGCATGCGCCTGGTGTGCATGTCATAGGGCAGCGGGCGGATGCGCTGCGGGCGCAGCAGGCGCGCGGCACCGGCCAGCAGCAGCACCGCCGTCAGGCCCACCGTGAAGCGCAGCGCGTCCGGCGCGCTGTCCTCGAACAGCACTTCCCACCAGGCGCTGTCCTGCATGTCAGGGCGGTGGCCGACCAGCGCCAGCGTCAGGCCGCACAGCGCGACCGCGACCAGCGGCACCATCGCCTCGGGCGAGAGCGGTTCGGTGCGCAGCCGCGAACGCCGGTAGAAGGCGCTATGCATGGCCAGCAGCAGCACAAGCACCAGCGCCAGCGGCGACCAGGCATACCAG
>JAPLOK010000009.1 GCA_026400775.1 Alphaproteobacteria bacterium
AGGGCGATGGCGGGACCATCGTCATCAAGCGCATCGAAGAAGCCGGGCACGGCCACCATGGTGGCGCGTGGAAGGTGGCTTATGCGGATTTCGTGACCGCGATGATGGCCTTCTTCCTGCTGATGTGGCTGCTGAACGCAACCACCGAACAGCAGCGCCGGGGCCTCGCGGACTACTTCAACCCCTCCAACCCGATGTCGACCTCGTCCTCCGGCGTGGGCCTGCCATTTGGCGGGTCGACGGCGCACAGCCAGGGCCAGATGGCGAGCGATACCGGCTCGATCCGGCTGGAACGTGGCCGTCGTCCCACCAACCCCGACCAGGATGACGACGAGTTCGAGGAGCAATCCCCGGCCACCCAGCGCCGCCAAGGACCGGCCGGCGAAGTGGAAGACCCGCAGCAGACGGTGGCGCGGACCGCCGATGGGCCGCCAGCGGGAGAGCATCGCCGCGCGGGCCATGCTGAGCCGCGCGATTCCGATGCCGCGCGCATGACCGATCTCGTTTTGCGCGCCGAGCTCGCGCGCCGCGAACAGGTCGCCATGGAGGAGACGGCGTCGGCGCTGCGTGAGGCCATCCGCCAGGACCCCGGCACTGCCGACCTGGCGCGCCAGGTTCAGGTGGAGGTGACGCCCGAGGGCTTGCGCATCCAACTCATCGACGCCGATGGGCGGCCCATGTTCGCGCTCGGCAGCGCTGAGCCCAATGAACGCACGCGCGCCTTGATCCGCGCGGTGGCGCAGGCCGCGCAGCGCCTGCCCAACCCGATCCAGGTGACCGGCCATACCGACGCCACGCCCTTCCGTGGCGGCGGCGCGCGCGGCAACTGGGAACTCTCCGCCGAGCGCGCGAATGCCGCGCGCCGGCTGCTGCTGGACGCGGGCGTGACCGATGCGCGCATCCGCGGCGTGGCCGGCTCCGCCGACCGTGACCTGCATATCCCCGACCAACCCACAGCCGCCGGTAATCGCCGTGTGGCGATCACGCTGCTGCGCCAGCAGGGACCGGCCCGATGACCACAATCCTTGGCTTTGTCGTGCTGCTGGCGATGGTGTTCGGCGGCTATACCATCGCGGGCGGCAAGTTCGGCATCATCGTCAAGGCGCTGCCCTTCGAGATGATGATGATCGGCGGCGCCGCGGTGGGCGCCTTCCTGATGGCCAACTCCATGGCCGGCGTGAAGCACACGCTGGGCGGTGTGGGGAAGATCCTCAAAGGCGAGCGCTTCAAGGAGCAGGACTACAAGGACCTGCTCTCGCTTCTCTATTATTTCGTGCGCCTGGCGCAGACCAAGGGGGCCATGGCGCTGGAGCCGCATATCGAGCGCCCTGACGAAAGCGCGGCCTTCGCCAAATTCCCCAAGATCAAGGCCGACCATCACGCGACCGATCTGATCTGCGACTATCTGCGCATGGTGGGCATGAATGCCGATGACCCGCACCAGCTGGAAGACACCATGGCGCGGGAACTCAAGAAAATCCGTGAGGAGGAACTGCACGCATCGCATGCGCTGCAATCCGTGGCCGATGCGCTGCCGGCCTTGGGCATCGTCGCGGCGGTGCTCGGCGTCATCAAGACCATGGCCTCGATCGACAGCCCCCCTTCGGTGCTGGGCGGCATGATCGGTGGAGCGCTGGTCGGCACCTTCCTGGGCGTGCTTCTCGCTTATGGTCTGGTGGGGCCGATGGCCGCGCGGCTGAAGGGCGTCGTGGAGGAAGAAGCCCAATATTATGAGGTGATCCGCGCCGTGATCGTGGCGCATTTGCACGGCAATGCGCCGCAGGTTTCCGTCGAAACCGGGCGAA
>JAPLOK010000274.1 GCA_026400775.1 Alphaproteobacteria bacterium
AGAGGCGGGCCAATGCGGCCTCCTGCCGGCCGCGCAGCGTGCCGAGCACGATGAAGTCCTGCGGTGCCAGGCGGCGGCCACCGGCGATGGCGCCATTCAGCATGCCGCGTTCGCGGCCCAGATACTCGCCGAGTTCGCTCAACGCGTCGCGCACCTCCTGCAGCAGATCGGCCTCATTGCCGGCCTGTTCGATGGCTTCGATGGCGCGGCGCAGGGCGACCAGCGTATCGATGCGGGCGGAACTGGTGGCGAACCACACGGCCGGGGTGGGGCGCTGTTCGACCGTGCCGCGCAGCCGGCCGCGCAATGCATCCAGCGCCGCGGTGGCCTCACTGTGGCGGGACAGGGCCTGGGCGATGGCGGCATTGCCGCCGGATGCCGCCGCCACGCCGCGCAATGCGCCGGCGATCATGGCCTCAGCCTCCTCACGCAGGGATTGCACGCGGCTCCAGCCGCCATCGGAGGTCGGGGCTGCCGCGGCCAGCAGGCCGTTTGTCTCGCCGCGTTCAAGCGCCAGCGTGCCGGCCGCCTGCACCAGCCGCGCGGTCTCTCGGCCCACCGCTTCGCGCGTCTGGGCGGTCTCGCGGCGGTCGAAGGCCGACCAGGCTCCCAGCGAGAGCAGCGTGGCCGTGGCAAAGCCCAGCGCCAGCAAAGGCGCCCCGATACGGACTAAGAGTGACATCCTGAACTCCTGCAATCGCGTTCAGAAGGCCCGACGAAGCTTAAGCTTGCCTTATCGCAATCAGTTTTATGGGGCGCGCACGCCCAGGATATGCGCGATGGCATAGGCCAGGTTGGCGCGGTTCAGCGTGTAGACGTGGAATTCATCCACACCATTGGCCTGCAGCAGCCGCACCTGTTCGGCCGCGACCACCGCGGCGATCATGCTCCGCGTGTCTTCATCCTGTTCGGTGCCTTCGAAGAGGTCCGCCATCCAGCCCGGAACGCTGGCGCCGCACATGGCGGAGAACTTCGCGACCTGCTGGAAGTTCGACACCGGCAGGATGCCCGGCACGATTGGTGCCGTGATGCCCGCCTTCTGGCAGCGTTCGATGAAGCGCAGATAGGTCTCGGTGTCGAAGAAATACTGGGTGATGGCGCGGGTCGCGCCGGCATCGAGCTTGCGCTTCAGGTATTCGATGTCGGCATCGAAGGAGACCGCCTCGGGGTGCATTTCCGGATAGGCGCCAACGCTGATTTCGAACGCGGCCACGTCACGCAGGCCGCGCACCAGGTCCTCGGCCTGGGCATAGCCGCCGGGGTGCGGGGTGTATTTGTCGGCACCCGCCGGCGGGTCGCCGCGCAGGGCCACGATGTGGCGCACGCCCGCGGCCCAGTATTCGCGCGCGACCTCGGCGACTTCCTCACGCGTGGCACCCACGGTGGTCAGATGCGCCGCCGGCGTCAGCGTCGTTTCCTGCACGATGCGCGAGACGGTCTGGTGGGTGCGCTGGCGCGTCGAGCCGCCGGCGCCATAGGTCACGCTGACGAAGCGCGGCGCGAGCGGCTCCAGCCGGCGGATGCACTCCCACAGCTGCTTTTCCATCGTCTCGTTCTTCGGCGGGAAGAACTCGAAGGACAGGCTGGGCACGGGCAGCGCACGCGGCGCGGGCAGGCCGGAAAAGCGCGGGCCGGAGAGCCAGCGGTCCAGCGTGCCGGAAGGAAGAGCCAGGTTCATGCGCGCTAGATGGCGCAGCACCCGCGGCTGCGCAAGCGGTCACAATCAGTCACGCAGGTCATGGTTCCCGCGCGACATATTTTCCGCTATTGACCACGTCCGGGCCTTTGCGCCGTTGCTGTTGGGGGTCATCAGGTACTCATGCGGTTCACCCGTTTTACCATGCTCGGCCTGCTGGCCTTCCTGGCCGCCTGCGCCACGCCGCCGCCCGTCACCGACCGGGACGCATTGGCCGAATTCAATGCGAACAACGACCCGGCCGAACCCTTCAATCGCGCCGTCTTCGCGGTGAACCAGGGCCTGGATACGGTGCTGGTAAGGCCTGCCACGATGGCCTATCGCACGCTGGTGCCATCCCCGGCGCGCACCGGGCTGCGCAATGCGCTGCGCAACATCCGCACCCCCGTCATCCTGCTGAACGACATGCTGCAGGGCCAGCCGCAACACGCTGGCAACACGCTGGGCCGCTTCGTGGTCAATACCACGCTGGGCCTGGGCGGCTTGATCGACGTTGCGGATTGGTATTGGGGCGTGCCCTTCCACAATGAGGATTTCGGTCAAACCCTGGCCAGCTGGGGCGTGGGCGAAGGGCCTTACCTGGTGCTGCCATTGCTCGGGCCGTCCAACCCGCGCGACACGCTGGGCTTCGCGGTGGATATCGCCAGCCAACCGCTGACCTGGCTGGGCAGCGGCTTCGAGGTGAACCTGCTCTCCGGCCTGCGCACGGGCCTGGGCCTGCTGGATGCGCGCGAAGCCGTGCAGGACACGCTGGATGAGGTGAACCGTACCTCGCTCGACCCCTATGCAACGCTGCGCAGCGGCTATCGCCAGGGGCGCAACGCGGCCATCGCGAACCGCGACCGCGGCGCTCGGCCGGCACGCTGAGCCATGACACGTCGGAGCATTGCCGCGATCCTGCTAGGTATGGCCGCGCTGCCGGCACATGCGCAGATGGACACCGCCCGCGCCGCTGGCTTCATCCAGGCCGCGGGCAACGAGCTGGTCGGCGTGATCAACAATGGCAGACTCTCGGCCCAGGCCCGGCGCGAGCAGGTGGCGACCATCCTGCGCCGCGCGGTGGATGTGGAAGGCGTGGGCCGCTTCGTGCTGGGGCGTTTCTGGCGCGTCGCCTCCCCGGCTGAGCAGCAGGAATATCTGCGCCTCTATGAGGACAGCCTGGTGCGCAACCTGGCCGGCCGCTTCGGCGAATTCCAGGGCGTGCGCTTCGAGCTGGGCCGCACGCAATCCCGCACCGAGGAAGACGCACTGGTCAGCACGGTGGTCCAGCGCCCCGGCCAGGCGGCGTTCAACCTGGATTGGCGCATCGCCGATGTTGGCGGCCAGCCGCGCATCGTGGACCTGATCGCGGAAGGGACCTCGCTGCGGCTGACCCAGCGCAGCGAATTCGCCAGCGTGATCACGCGCGGCGGCGGGCAGGTTTCGGCGCTGATCGCCGCACTGCGGCAGCAGTTGGCGCAGTAGGTCAGTCGAGCGCCGCTTCCATCGCATCGCGTGCGGCCAGCAGCGGCGGCAGGCATAGGCGCAGCCCTTCCGCGGGGTTCACTGCGCGCGCCATCCAGATGGCGTTGATGCAGCCCAGCAGCCGCTTGCCCTGCCGCAGTGGCACCGCGACCGAGCCGGTATGCGGCCAGGGTGGGCCAGGCTCGCGCAGCGCGTAACCGTCCCGGCGGATGCGCGAGAGACGCGTGCGCAGGGCCGGCGTGGCGCTGCCCAGCAGGGCCAGTGTTTCCTCGCGTTCGCGGGCGGGCGCGAAGGCCAGCCAGGCCTCGCCCACCGAACTGCCGACCAGCGGAAACAGGCGCCCGGCCATGCCGCGGTCGATCGAGAAACGCGCGATGCGGTGCGTGCTCTCGCGCACCAGCATCTGCGTGCCTTCGCGCGTGGCCAGATCCGACGGCCAGCCGATGCGCGTGGTGAGCTTGAACAGGGCGGGGGCGGCGATGGCGCTGATCCATTCCTCATCCTCGACGCCGTCTGACAGGGTGCGCAGCTTCAGCCGCAGGGTGAAGCGGTCATCCGAAGGGCTGCGCGCGATCCAGCCGCCGGCGAGCAGGGTTTCCAGCAGGCGATAGACGGAGGCGCGCGGGATGCCGGTGTCACGCGCCAGCATCAGCGCGGTGGCGCTGCCATGGCGGTTGAGTGCCGCCAGAAGATCAAGCCCGCGCGCGAAGGCGCGGATGGGGATGGAGGTCATTCAGAGTCCGATCCGATCAGGCTGTTGAAGCCTGATCGGTGAAGCGGCCTCTCACAAGCTTCCGATCCGATCATGCTGTTGAAGCCTGATCGGTGAATGGGCCTCTCACAAGCTTCCGATCCGATCAGGCTGTTGAAGCCTGATCGGTGAATCGGCCTCTCACAAGGGCATGCCCGCCTGGTGGACAGGTTGCACGCGAGCTTTGCGCATCACCCCCCACCGCTGCAACCATCGCGCCCGGAGGAAACGCATGTCCGATGATGACGTGCTCGTGCTGGGTCTCGGCCCGGTCGGCGCGACACTCGCCTTGCTGCTGGCGGCCCAGGGCCTGCGCGTGCGCGTGCTGGAGCGCGAGGCAGCACCTTACCCTCTGCCACGCGCCCTGCATTTCGACGACGAGGTGATGCGCGTCTTCCAGTCGGTGGGCTTGGCGCAAGCCATCCTGCCGCACACCCGCGTCTCGCCCGGCATGAAGTTCGTGGCCCCCGATGGCCGGCTGCTGATGGACTGGTCGCGCCCGCAGGCGCTGGGGCCGCTCGGCTGGCATGCCAGCTATCGCTTCCATCAGCCGGCGCTGGAGGCCGCGCTGCGCGAGGCGCTGGCCGCGCGCGGCATCGCGGTCGAGACCGGCGTGAACGTCACCGCCATCGCGCAGGATGCCACGGGTGTGACCGCCGCCGGCCGCCGCGCGCGCTGGCTGGTGGGCTGCGACGGCGCGCGCTCCATCACGCGCGAGACGATCGGCGGTGGCTTCGAGGACTTAGGCTTCGCCGAGCGCTGGCTGGTGGTGGACATGCTGCTGACGCGCCCGCGCGATGATCTGGGCGATCACTCCATCCAGTTCTGCGACCCGCGCCGGCCGGCCACCTATGTGCGCGGCGTGGGCGAGCGCCGCCGCTTCGAGATCACGCTGCATGATGACGAAGCGCCCGATGACCGCATGGACCCCGCGCTGGCCTGGTCGCTGCTGCGCCGCTGGGTCACGCCCGCGGATGGCATGCTGGAACGCGCCGCGGTTTATACCTTCAACAGCAAGGTTGCGCGGCGCTGGCGCGGCGGGCGCCTGTTCATTGCCGGTGACGCCGCGCATCTGACGCCGCCCTTCATGGGCCAGGGGCTGTGCGCTGGCATCCGCGATGCCGCCAATCTGGCCTGGAAACTGGCGCGCGGCGAGGATGCGCTGCTGGACACCTACCAGGCCGAACGCGCGCCGCATGTGCGGCAGTATATCGAGACCGCGGTGCGGCTGGGCGGGCTGATCAACACGCGGGCCATGGCCGATCTGGGTACGGATGCGCCCGAGGAACCGGTGCGCATGGCCAGCATCGCGCCCGCCTTGGGCGGCTTCGCGGCACCGCTGGGCCGCCCCGCGCCGCAGCCGGTTCTGGGCTGCGGCATGCGGCTGGATGATCGCGTCGGCCATCGCTGGGCGGTGCTGCTGCGCGATGCGGCACTACCCGCCGACCACCTGGCCGAAAAGGGCGCGGTGCTGCTGGCCGATGCCGCGCTGCACCCTTGGCTCGACACCCACAACGCCATCGCCGCCCTGGTCCGCCCCGACCGACAGCTCTGCGCCCTGGCCCGCGATGCCGCCGGCGTGGCAGGCTTCGCGCAACAGATGGAGGGACGGGGATGATCCAGGCACTGGGCTATATCGGTGTGCGCGCCACGCAGCCCGCAGAATGGGACGGGTATGCCGCGAATTTCCTCGGCATGCAGCGCGTGGACCGCGCCGGCGGCACGCGGCATTTCCGCATGGATGACCGCTCGCAACGGCTGATCGTGACGCCACAGGCCGATGACGGCCTGGCCTTCATGGGCTGGGAAGTGGCGGACGCCGCGGCACTCGACGCGTTGGCGGCGCGGCTGGAATCCCACGGCACGCGCGTGGCGCGCGGCCCCGCCGCCGAGCGCCATGTCACCGACTGCATCATCTTCCACGACCCGCAGGGCAATCGGCTGGAGGCCTTCTACGGTGCCCACCAGGCGGACACCCCCTTCGAACCGGGCCGCCCCATCTCCGGCTTCCGCACCGGCGCGCTGGGCATGGGACATGCGGTGCTGAATGTGGTCGATGCCAATGCCCTGCTGCCCTTCTACCGCGACGTGCTGGGCTTTCATGTCAGCGATCACTCGCAGAAGCCCTATCCGCTGTATTTCTTCCACGTGAATGGGCGGCACCATTCCTTCGCCATGGTCGGCACCGGCCGCGCGGGGCTGCACCATTTCATGGTGGAACTGGGTTGCCTGGATGATGTCGGCCAGGGCTATGACCAGGCGATGCTGCAGGAAGGGCGCGTCGCCTATACGCTGGGCCGGCACACCAATGACCACATGACCAGCTTCTACACGCACAGCCCTTCGGGCTTCTTCGTGGAATATGGCTGGGGCGGCCGCGTGATCGACCCCGCGACCTGGCAGCCGCACGAGACCTTCGACGGCCCGTCGCTCTGGGGCCATGACCGGCTGCACCTGCCGCCCGAACAGCGCGCCCGCATGCGACAATTGCGACTGGACGCGGCCGCGAAGGGCCTGCGCGAACCCATCCAGGTGGTGGATTGCCCCTGGTTCGTCAGCTTGAAGGAGACCGCATGATGCATCGCCGCGCCTTGCTCGCCGCCTTGGCCTTGCCCGCGCTCGCGCAGGCGCAGGAGATTCCGGGCCGCACGGTCACGCTGGTCGTGCCGTTCAGCCCCGGCACGGTCATCGACATCATGGCGCGCGCCTTCGCAGAACCCTTCCGCCAGGCGCTGGGCGGGGCTGCGAATGTGGTGGTGGTGAACCGCGACGGCGCAGGCGGTTCCATCGCCGGCGCCTTCGTCGCGCAGTCGCGGCCCGATGGCACGGTCATCGGCTTCGGGCCTTCGGGCGGGCTGACGGTGCAGCCCATCCTGGTGCCCAGCCTGTCCTATCGGCTGGAAGCCTTCGAGCCGGTCTGCCAGACCTTCGAGAACATCTTCGCGCTGGCCGCCGCACCCAACGCGCCCTTCCGCACCCTGCCGGAGATGATCGAACTGGCCCGCGCGCGGCCCGAGACGCTGAGCTTCGGCCATGCCGGCAACGGCACCACCGGCCATCGCATCATCCGCGAATTCGAGATGCGCGCCGGTATCCGCCTGAACGAGGTCGGCTATCGCGGCGGCGGGCAGATGCTGACCGATGCGCAGGCCGGGACCATTCCGATGATCGTCACCACCTGGGCGACGCTGCGCAATTCCGGCCTGCGCGTGCTGGCCATCGCCTCCGACCAGCGCGACCCCGCGATCGGCGCCGAGGTGCCGACCTTCCGTGAACTGGGCCATGACGTGACGCTGCGCGGCTTTGGCGGTCTCTGGGCGCCGCGTGGCCTGCCGGCGGAACTGGCCCAGCGGCTGGAGGCCGCCTGCCTGGAAGCCACCCGCTCCGAGGCTTATGGCAGCGTGATGCGCAATGCCGCGCAGGTGGTGGCCCCGCTGGATGCCGCGCGCTTCGCTGAACGCCTGCGGCAGGAGCAACAGGAAGCGCGGACCTTGCTCGACCGGCTGGGGCTTATCCCGCGCTGAGGCTGGAAAGCCGCGCCATCGCCGCGCGGGCTTCATCCATCAACTGCGCCATGATCTCGCCGATGGGCTCCACGCGTTCGATGAAGCCCATCGCCGCACCGGCCGAGAGCATGCCCGCTTCCACATCGCCCTGCGCGTAGGCGCGGTCACGCTGTTCGGTGCCGCGCGTCAATTCGGCGAATTGCGCGTGTTCGGTCATGCCGGCGGCCTCACGCGCGCGCACCTCGCGCGCGGTGGCATTGTCCAGCACGCGCCAGGCGCCTCCCAAGGCGGGGTTGGCGGCGAAGCAGACGACGCTGTCATCCTCCCCGGCCGCGACCAGGCGCTCCTTGTACCTGGGGTGCGCCGTGACCTCCGCACCGGCCAGGAAGCGCGTGCCGATCATCACCGCATCCGCGCCCACGGCGAGCGCGGCCACGATCTGCCCGCCAGTGCCGATGCCGCCGCCGATGGCAAACGGCACTGTCAGCCGGCGCGCCGCCAAGGCACCCGCGACCATCGCCGGCATGTCGGTATTCGCACCCGGATGCCCGCCGCATTCCATGCCCACGATCACCACCGCATCCACGCCCAAGCGCTGCGCCGTCACCGCATGGCGCAGCAGCGGCACCTTGTGCAGCACGACGCCCCCGGCGTCCTTGATGCGGCGGATCAGGTCATCGGCGGGCGCGCGGCCGGCGGTCTCGAAATGCCGCACGCCGGCGGCGAGCGCGGCATCCACGTAATCCATCAGCGGCACCTGGGTGTGGCGGCTGGTGGAGACATTCACGCCGAAGGGCAGGCCGCCGGTCAGCGCATGGCAGCGGGCCAGTTCCGCCTCGAAGGCCGGCAGGTCGGCGCTGCTGCGCGAGGTGATGAAGCCCATACCGCCCGCGCGCACCACCGCGGCCACGTATGGCGCATCGGCCAGCCACATCAGCCCGCCGGCCAGCACCGGGTGGCGGATGCCCAAGAGGCGGGTGATGCGGGTGTCGAACAGCGGGGTCATCATCGCGCAGCGTTGCGCGGGATGGCCCGCTTGTCGATCAGCCCGTGGGGCCGCGCCCGTTCCCGATCAGGCGGTGCCCTGCGGCGCGCCGTCGATCCCGTTCTGCGCACGACGCTGCTGCCACAGCGCGACGAAGTCGATCGGGTTCAGGAAAACCGGCGGGAAGCCGCCATCGCGCGTCACTTCCGCCAGGATATTGCGCGCAAACGGGAAGAGCAGCCGCGGGCATTCGACCAGCAGCACCGGCTCTACCTGGTCCTCGGGCACGTTCACGCTGAACACGCCGGCATAGGTCAGTTCGGCGATGAAGCAGGTGGTTTCGCCCAGCTTCGCATCGGCGCGGATTTCGAGGCTCACCTCATACAGCGAAGGCCCCTGTTCCATCGGCCGCGCCTGCACATCCAGGCGCAGATCAACGGCCGGCGGCTGGGTGATCTGCGGGAAGATGTCGGGCGCGCCAGGCACTTCGAAAGAGAGATCCTTCGTGTACTGGATGTTGAGCACGAGCGGGGGCGGCGGCGCCTGGTCGGACATGGTCTGAGCTTCCTGAATCGGGTGCGCGGCGGGTAGCACGGGCGGGCAGGGGCGCCAATGC
>JAPLOK010000287.1 GCA_026400775.1 Alphaproteobacteria bacterium
CCTGTGCCCCGTTCCTCGCCAATCTGCTGCCTGGTGCGCGTTTCGTGATCGTCAACCGCCCCGGCGCCGCCGGCCAATTGGCGATCGAGGCGGTGGCGAATGCAGCGCCCGATGGCTTAAGCATCGCCGCGACCAGCCTGCCGGGTCTGGCCTCCATCCCGGTCGAACGCGCGGTGCGCTACCGCCCCGCGGACCTCACCTATATCGCCAATGTGGTCGATGACCCCTGCGCGCTCTTCGTGCGCCCCGAAAGCCCACTGCGCACCCTGGCCGATGTCATCGCCCAGGGCCGCGCGCAGCGCGAGACGCTGACCTATGGCCTGACCGGCATCGGCTCGGACGACCACCTGACCATGTTCCGGCTCGAGGCGCTGACCGGCGCGCGGCTGACGCATGTGCCCTTCCCCGGCATCGGCCAGATGCTGCCGCAGGTGTTTTCCGGCCAGGTGGCGATTGCGGCGATGAATGTCAGCGAGGCGCTGCCCTTCGTGCGCGAGGGCCGGCTGCGTGGCATTGCCCAGGCGGCGGCGGCGCGCTGGCCGGGCATGCCGCAACTGCCCACCTATCACGAGCAGGGGGCGGATGTGATCGGCAGCGCCTCGCGCGGGTTCATCGCGCCGGTGGGCCTGCCGGCCGAGATCACCGAACGCCTGGTCGGTGCCTTCCGCACCATGCTGGCCAACCCCGCCTTCGTGGCCGAGGCGGAGCGGCTATCCATGCAGCTCAGCCCGCTCTTCGGCGCCGATTACCGCGCGCTGGCCCTGACGATGGAGAACGAACTGCGCGCCATGTGGGCGCGCCGCCCCTGGACGGGCTGAACGGCTGGACGAACAGCACAAGGGGGGCCACGCTCCCGCGCATGGATACCAAACCGTGGGAATGGCCCGAGGCGCAATGGCGCCACATCACGCATCGCGCCCGCGCAGGCCGTTCACTGGCACCCACGCATTGGCCGGCTGGCGCGCGCTGCGCCGTGGCTTTGTCCTTCGATGCGGATCACGACACCATCCCGCTGCGCGATGGCGATGAAAGCCCGATGCGCATCAGCCAGGGCCAATATGGTTCGCGCCAGGGCGTGCCGCGCATCCGCGCCATGCTGGAACGCCAGATGGTGCCGGCGAGTTTCTTCTACCCCGCCGTCTCCGCCCTGCTCTACCCGGACGAAGTGCGCGCCGTGGTGGCGGAAGGCCACGAAATCGGCATCCATTCCTGGATCCATGAGGCCAATACCAAGCTGCCGCCCGGTGTCGAACGCGAATTGACCATGCGCGCCGCCGATACGCTGGAGAAGATCAGCGGCCAGCGGCCGGTGGGCATCCGCACCGCATCCTGGGATTTCTCCGTCGATACGATGGACATCATCCGCGAGATGGGGCTGCTCTACGACTCATCGCTGATGGCCGATGACGATCCCTATGAATTGGAAGTGCAGGGCCAGCCCAGCGGCATCGTGGAACTGCCGCCCGAATGGATTCGCGATGATGCGGTCTATTTCAACATGAACCGCTTTTCCGCCCTGCGGCCCTACACGCCGCCATCAGCCGTGGAGGAAATCTTCTGGGCGGAATTCGAAGGCGCGCACGCCGAGGGCGGCGTCTTCCTGCTGACCATGCACCCGCACCATATCGGCCATCGCAGCCGCATCGTGATGCTGGAGCGGCTTGTGGCGCGCATGAAGGCCACTGGCGAATGCTGGTTCTGCACCCATGCGGACCTGGCGCGCTGGTGTGCGTCCAATGCCAGGACAGGCCCGCTGCAAGGCCATTCGCCCAGGGGCTGAGCGGCATCGCGCCGCCGCCGGCCAACCCGGCGCGCGTGATGCCAACGCATTACTCCTCCGCGTAAGGATTCTCCGTGCCGCGCAGGTTCAGCCGGATCGGCGTGCCTGGCATGGCGAATTCCTCGCGCAGCGAATTCACCAGGTAGCGCTGGTAGTCGATCGGCGTCTCATCCGCCCGCGTGCCGAAGATGGCGATGGTGGGCGGCCGGGCGGTGGGCATGGTGGCATAGCGCATCTTCAGTCGCCGCCCGCTGACCAAAGGCGGCTGGTGGCGGGCCAGCGCGTTTTCCAACCAGCGGTTCAAGGCACCGGTGCCGATGCGCTTGTTCCACACCGCCACCGCCTCACGCACCGCGGGCATCAGCTTGTCCACGCCGCGGCCATTGGCGGCTGACATGGGCACCACCGCAATCCCGCGCAGCTGCGTCAACTGCACCGAAAGCTGGTCATCCAACGCGCGGCGCACCACGTTGCGGTCTTCCACCGCATCCCATTTGTTCAGCGCAATGACGATGCAGCGCCCCTCGCGCTCCGCCAGCCGCGCGATGCGCAGATCCTGTTCGTGCAGGCCGAGTGCGGCATCCAGCACCAGCACCACCGCTTCGGCCTCACGCAGGGCGGCGATGGTCGACGCGACCGAGAGCCCTTCCAGCTTGTCCGTCACGCGGGATTTGCGGCGCATCCCGGCGGTATCCACCAGGCGCACAGGGCCTTCGGCGTCGCGCCACTCGGTGGGCACGGCATCGCGCGTCAGGCCGGGTTCGGGACCGGTGATCATGCGCTCCTCGCCCAGCAGCGCGTTCAGCAGCGTGGATTTGCCGGCATTGGGGCGGCCGACGAGTGCCAGGCGCAGCGGGCGTTCCTTGTCCGGCCGCGGCGCGCCTTCCTCGGGCAGCGCGGCCGCGACCGCTTCATGCAGGTCGGAAAAGCCTTCGCCATGTTCGGAGGAAATCGGGATCGGGTCGCCCAGGCCCAGTTCGTAAGCCTCGAGTGCGGATTGCGCGCCGGCGCGGCCCTCGGCCTTGTTGGCCAGCAGCACCACGGGCTTGCCGGAGCGGCGGATCACCTCGGCGAAGGCGCGGTCCGTGGGCGTCAGCCCGGCGCGAGCATCGACCACGAACATTACCACATCGGCCATGGCGAGGCCGGTCTCGGAACTGGCGCGCATGCGGCCGGGGATGGTGTCGGGCGGGGCTTCTTCCAGCCCGGCCGTGTCCATCAGCGTGACCTGCTGGCCGCCGATCTCGCACTCCACCTCTCGCCGGTCGCGCGTGACACCGGGCGTGTCATCGACAATGGCGATGCGCCGGCGTGCGAGCCGGTTGAACAGCGTGGATTTGCCGACATTGGGTCGGCCGAGAATGGCAACAACGGGAAGCATGCCCGCCATGTGCCGCGTTTAGCGTGCCCAGTATAGTCTTTCCGGGTTCGTCACCATGATGCGCGTGCGGGTGGCCTCGTCGGGCACGGCCTCGGCCAGCAGGTCCACCAGGTCGCCGTCATTGGGCATGTCGCCAGCGATATTGGGGTGCGGCCAGTCGGTGCCCCAGAGCACGCGCTCGGGTGCTGCGGCGACCAGGGCCTGTGCGAAGGGCACCGCATCGCGGAACGGCGCGCCCGCGCTGGAAACGCGTTCGGCGCCGCAGATCTTCACCCAGGCCAGCGGGTTGCGCATCAGTTCCAGAAGCTGCGCGAAGGGGCGCTGTTCCAGGCCGAGCTTCGCCTTCACCCGGCCCATATGGTCGATCACGAAGGGGATGCGGATGGCGGCGATACGAGGCGCCAGTTCCACCACATCCTCGGCATCCAGGTGAAACACCACGTGCCAGCCCATGGGTTCGATCATCGCCAGAACGCGTTCGAAGAACGCCATATCCGGCATGCCGCCCAGATGGCGAACGAAGTTGAACCGCACGCCGCGAATGCCGCCGGCATCGAAGCGCGCCAGTTCGCGCTCGGTGACGCCCGGGTCCACCACGGCCACGCCGCGCATCGCCCCGCCGGCGCGCGCGATGCCATCCAGCGTCACCGCCATGTCGCTGCCATGGCAGGAGGCATGCACGATGACGGCGCGCTCGATGCCGAGCGTCCGGTGCAGCGCGAGCAGCCCCTCATAGGGCGCATCGGGCGGCGTGTAGGCGCGGTCGGCGGCGTAGGGGTACACATCGCCGGGGCCGAAGATGTGGCAATGCGCATCCACCGCACCTGGCGGCGGGCGCCAGTGCGGCGTGCGGGTGTGCGGGTCCGGGCCCTTGCAGGTCGGAATCATCAATCGACCGTGACGTTCGCCCGGCGCACCAGCGCGCCCCAGCGGTCGCGCTCGGCGCGGATGAATTCGCGGAAGGCTTCGGGCGTGCCGGGCGCGGGGTCGGCGCCCTCAGCTTCCAGGCGCGGACGCAGGCGTTCGCCGCGCAGCGCGCGTGTGGCTTCGGCGTTGAGCCGCGCGATGATCTCGGGCGGCGTACCGGCGGGGACCACCACGCCATACCATTGCGTAGCCTCGAAGCCAGCAACCCCCTGTTCGGCGATGGTCGGCACCGTGGGGGCGGCGGATGTGCGCTGGAGCGACGAGACGCCCAAGGCCCGCAGCGTGCCCGCGCGCACCGGCGGCAGCGCCGGCGGCCCGCCGGTCATGGTCAGGTCTATGGTGCCGGCGATCAGGTCGTTCATCATCGGCCCGGTGCCGCGATAGGGGATATGCTCAATGCGCGTGCCTGTCGCCTCCTGGAAGGCAACCATGGCGATGTGCGCGGCCGAGCCATTGCCGCCCGAACCGTAGGACAAGCCACCCGGCCGCGCGCGCGCGGCGGCGATCAGTTCTTGCACATTGGTGGCCTGCACGCGGCGCGGATTGACGCAAAGGATATTGGCCACCACCGCCGCCAGCACCACCGGTGCGAAGGAGGTGACGGTGTCGAAGCTGAGGTTGCGATACAGCGCCGGATTCACCGCCAGCGTGCCGATATGGCCCCTCATCCGCGTATAGCCGTCAGGGGCTGCGCGCGCGGTCTGCTCGGCACCGAGCGTGCCGCCCGCGCCGGTTCCTGCAATTCGGCCGAGAGCGCGCGGGCCAGGATGTCGGTGGTGCCACCGGGGGTGAAGGGCACGATCATGCGCACCGGCCGGTCGGGCCAGCGCGGCTGCGCAAGGGCGGGTGTGGCCAGCAGCAATGGCAAGGCGCGACGAGTGAACATAAAGGCTTCCCGGTGGCTGGGGCGCCGCCGCTGCGGGCGACGGCGCCATTCTGGTTCAGGTGACGCGGATGTTGCGGCTGCGGATGATGTCACGCAGCTTGGCGTTCTCGGCCGCGAGATACTCACCCCAGGCCGCCAGCGGCTGCGCCTGCGGCGTGACCGCCAGCGCCTCCAGCCGCGGTGCCAGTTCCGGCGCGCGCAGGGCGGCCGTGCAGGCCTCATTCAGGCGGCGCAGGATGGGCTCGGGCGTGCCGGCGGGGGCGAGCATCGCGACATGCTCCTCCACGCCCACCTGCGGGAAGCCCTGTTCCGCGAAGGTCGGGATCTGCGGCGCGAGCGGGCTGCGCTGCGGCTGGCAGACGCCGATGGCCTTGAGCTCGCCCGAACGGATGAAGCCCATGACCGACGCCGCCGGCATGAACACCATACCCACCTCGCGCGAGATCACGGCCTGCACGGCAGGCCCGCCGCCGCGATAGCCCACTTCCAGCACGGTGATGTTCGCGGCTTGCAGGAACTGCTCGGTCGCCAGATGCGAGGTGGCGCCGACCGAGGCATTGGCATAGCTGTGCTGCCCGCCGCGGCGCACCAGCGCCACGTAATCGGCCACGCTGTTCACCGGGCTGTCGCGATGCACCAGCATGAACATCGGCATGGAAACCAGCAGCCCGACGCCCGCGAAGGCCTGACCCACATCGAAGCCCAGATTGTACAGGTGCGGTGCCGCGGCATAGGTGCTGTTGGGCAGCACCACGACGTTGTAGCCATTGGCTGGAAGGCGCGCGGCATAGGCGAGCCCGATGGTGCCATTGGCGCCCACGCGGTTATCGACCACGAAGGGCTGGCCGAGATCGGTGGCCAGGCGCGTCGTCAGCACGCGCGCGAAGGTGTCGGTCGGGCCACCGGGGCCCCAGGGCACGACCACATTCACGGGCCGGTTGGGGAAGACCTCCTGCGCGGTGGCCAGCGCGGGAATAGCAAGCGTGGCGCCAAGCGCCGCGCGACGGGTGATGAGCATGTGTTTCTCCCTATTCAAAACTGTCCGGTGTTCCGGTCCAGATTTCGTGCAATGTCAGTGGGCGGTCGATCAAGCCCTGTTCGGCGCAGAAGCGGCTGGCGAGTTGCAAAGCCGCGTTCAGTGCGGCGCGCGGGCGTGGCGCGACACCGGCAGCGGCGAGGGCTGCGACCACGCGCTGAATCTCGGCTGGCGGCACATCTGCGCGCGCGACCAGCAGGTGGTTCACAGGCGCGAAGCCGTAATCGGCCAGGAACTGCCGGCCGGCCGCGGCGGGGTCGGGGAAGACCGTCTTCAGCGTGACATCGGCGGGCGTTTCCATGCCGAAGATCGCTGCATCCAGCGCGGCTTCGCGCAGCATGGATTCGAGTGCGGCGCCGGCGGGCGCGCGCTGCGCCCAAGGCGGGTCGCGGTACTCGGCGACATGCGCATCCTCGAAGGTGAACCAGCGCATGGCGTCCTGCTTGATGCCGTATCGGTCGGCGATGACGCCGCGCAGCCACATGCCCGTGGTCTGGCTGTAGGCGCGCACGCCGATGCGCTTGCCCACGAGATCGGCGGGGCTGTCGATGCCCGCATCCGCGCGGCAGATCAGGGCGGCTTCCTGGTAGCGTTCGGCCAGCACGACGGGCAGCAGCACCACGGGCTTGTGGTGCGCGCGCGCCATCAGGAAGGTGGCGATGGCCATTTCCGACATGGCGTAGCGGCCGTCGCGCACCATCTGCGCGAAGGCCTTGGTGATGGGCTGGATAACCGGCAGTTCCACGCCGATGGGTGGTGCAGCGCAGAAGCTTTCGGTCAGCTTGGTGCGGCCGATGGCGAGGTCCAGCGTCATGCCAGCGCTTCCACGACATGCGGGAAGACCGACTGATAACCCTCGCCGTATTTGATCGACTTGTCGGAGTTGCGCGCGCCCTGCGCGCCGCGCTGCAAGGCCACGCGGGTGTAGTATTCCCACAGGTGCTCCTGGCCTTCCATCGCCTCGATCGCCGCGCGCTTCTTCTCCCACACCGGGGAGATGTCGAGCAGCACATCGGGCTTCCAGTTGCACTGCTCCGGCTGGTGCGGTTCGAACAGGAAGACCTGCGGCGCGCCGAGCACCTTCTGATGCGGGTTATGGCCATGCGCCTGCGCGGTGATGCGCGCATGCTGCGCGAAATCGGTCACCGCCGGGTGGTCGTGGTTGTAGATATCCTCCTTGCTGTGCGTGAGGACGAATTTCGGGTGGATGGCGCGGTAGAGATCGACCAGGCGATAGAAGGCGGCATCCGTCAGGTTGATCGGGTAGTCGCCCAGATCCCAGAACTGGATGTCATGCACGTTCAGCAGTTCGGCGGCCTTCTTCGCCTCAGCCTCGCGCGCGGTCTTCACGCGGTCCATCGTCATGCCGGGCAGGCGCCAGAGCTTCGCGGATTCGCCGCGTTCGCCATAAGAGAGGCACACCACCGTCACCTGCCAACCCTGGGCTGCGTGCAGTGCGATGGCGCCACCGGCGCGCCAGACGAAATCGGCGGAATGGGCGGAAACAACAAGGGCGGTCTTGGTCATGGCGGTCCTATCGCAGGGTCAGGATGGCATTGGACAATTCGACATCGGCACTGCCGAAGCCGAAGACGGGAGAGACATGGTTGTGCCCGCGCAGCAGCATGTGCCGCGCGCGCATGCGCTGGGGCAGCAGGGCGCCTTGCGCGTGGAAGGGTGCGGGGTCGAATTCGGCATTGGCGGTGACCATGGGGATGGTCAGGCGCGCGAGCCCGGGCAGGGCGGAACGCGCGCGCAGCAGCGCCTCGTCATCCCCGTAATAGCTGCGCGCGGTGGGCCCGGCGGGGTAGCTCGCCGCGTCATAGACGCCTGAGACCAGCACGCCCGCCGCCACGCCGGGTGCTGCGGCGTTCGCGGCCAGGTAGTCCGCGACATGCGCCGCCCCCGCCGATTGCCCGAACAGGATGATACGCGCCGGATCGCCGCCATGCGCCGCGATATTCGCGCGCACCCAGGCCAGTGCGGCGGTGATGTCCTCGATCACCGCGGGAAACTGGTGCGCGGGTGCCAGGCGATAGGTGATGGTGACACCCACCATGCCATTGCGCGCGGCCCAGCCGCCGATGTTCTGGTAGTAGTGCAGCCCCGGCCGCGTCTTGTCGCCGCCGATGAAACCACCGCCATGCACGAAGACCAGCACCGGTCGCGCACCGGGGCCCAAGGGGGCGTGGGGGCTGAACACATCCAGCCGGTTGCGCGGATCGGGGCCGTATTGCGCATCCACCAGCGTGGGCCCCGCCGGTGGCATCAGCGGCGCGAAGGCCGCACCGGTGCGGTTGAAGGGTTCGGGACCCATGGCGGTACCGGTTTCGCGCAGCACGGACTGCACATCGGGCGGCAGGGCGGAGACCTGCGCCATGGCCGGCGCGGCGGCGCACAGCAGGGCAGCGAGAAGGCGCTTCATGCGTGGTCTCCCGGCAGCGGCGGCGTGCCATGGGTGTGGAAGCTTTCGATGGTCTTCAAGCCCCAGGCCTGGCCCTTTTTGCGCTCGGTTTCGGTCCAGGTGATGGTGCGCCAATCGGGCGCCAGCACCAGCCGCGCGCCGGCATTGGCCACTTCCACGCGATTGCCGCCCGGCTCCCAGACATAGAGGAAGAAGGTCTGCTGCACGGCATGCTTGTGCGGGCCGGTTTCGATGAAGACGCCATGCTCCAGGAAGATGTCGGCGGCGCGCAGAATCTCCTCGCGGCTGTCGAGCGCGAAGGTGACGTGGTGGAAGCGCCCGCCCACGCCATGCGCTTCTTTGGTGAAGGCGAAATCGTAGCTCTTGTTGGTGGCGGTCAGCCACATGCCGGCCTCTTCGCCGCTGTCCAGCTCGATGCGCTCGGTGCAGCGCAGGCCGAGCGTGGCTTCGAAGAATTCGCGGCAGGCGCGCACATCCACCGCCAGGCAGTTGAAATGGTCCAGCCTGCGCACGTTCACCCCGCGCGCGGGGAAGCGCTGCGCCTGGTTCTTCAGGGCTGGGCGCAGGGCCGGCGGCGCCTCGTACCACTCGCTGTCGTAGTAGATTTCGAACATGTGACCGTCGGGGTCGCGGAAGCGCCAGCCGGTGCCATGACCGACATTGTTCTCATGCGGCGTGACCTCGGTGCCCTGCGCGCGCAAGGCTGCGATGCGACGCGCCAGCGCCTGCGGGCTGCGGGTGCGCAACGCCGCATGGCCCAGGCCGGATGCGTGGGACGCCGTCAGTTGCAGCGAATAGCGTTCGTAATCGTCGAAGCCGCGCAGATAGACGCTGTCGCCCTGGCGCCCGGCCTCGGTCATGCCCATCACATCCACGAAGAAACGCAGCGATTCCTCGGGCTTTGGCGTCAGCAACTCGACATGGCCCAGATGGGCGATGTCCATGCAGGGTTCATCCATGGCGTCTGTCTCCGGGAGTGGTTCTAGCGCCAGGCAGGGCGCGCCGTCCTATCGTTTTGCCGTGCGGAGGTATCAGCTTTGGGCATATGTCGCGACAGCGTGGCCAGATGCCCGCGCAGTGCGGCGACACAGGCGGTGACCGCGGGGCCAGGCGGCGGATCGGCCGGCAGCACCAGCCCCGCCGGGCGCGGCGCCGCATCGACTGGCAGCGCGACCACGCGCAGCGCGCCACGCGCCAGATCACCCACCATCATCGAGCGCGGCATCACCGCGATATGGTCGGACGCCAGCAGCAATTCCCGGATCAGGCCGTAGGAGGAGGTGCGCAAGGCACCCTCGGCGGACAGCCCCAGCTGCGCGAGAAGCCGGTCCGTCTCCTGCCCCACGCGCTGGCTGATGGTGGGCAGCACCAGGCTGTGCCGGGCAAGCCGCGCCGGCGTGGCGCGGCCGCGCAGCACCGGGTGGCCGGCGCGTGCCAGGATGCTGATGGGTTCCTCCCACAGCGCCTCGCGCGTGAAGGCATCGGGCACGGCGGGGGCGTAGAGGCGGCCCATCACCAGGTCGATCTCGCGCGCGGCCAGCAGCGGCAGCAATTCCTCCATGCGGCCTTCGGTGATGCGCAGGCGCAGTGCGGGCTGTGCCGCCTGCAGCCTGATCAGCACGCCGGGCAGCACGCCCACCGCGGCCACCGGCAGCACGCCGATCGCAAGTGTGGCGGGCGCGCCGTCCAGCGCCTCATCGGCGCGGCGGATTTCGGCCAGCACGCGGCGCGCGAGGCGGATCAGCACCACGCCCTGTTCGGTGGGCCGCACGCCGCGCGCATGGCGTTCGAAGAGCCGTGTGCCCGCGATCTCCTCCAGCTCCTGCAAGGCGCGGGTGAGCGCGGGTTGGCCCACACCCAGCGCGGCCGAGGCGCGCAGCAGGCTGCCATGCGTGTCCAGCGCATCGGCCACGCGCAGCAGCGGCAGTTTCAGCCGCTGGTCGAGAAAGCGGCGCAGTCAGCGCACCGCGTAGATGTCGTAGCGCGGACCGGAAGGCGGCCTGGCGCCCACCCCCACCGCGACCACGCGGTTCATCCAGGCCAGCTCCTGGTCGGCGGTCTCGAAGCGCAATGCCACGCGGAAATAGTAGTCGGAAGGCTCCACCACCTCGCCGCGCGCGAGCCGCGCCAGCACCTCGGGCGTGCCGGTGCGGATGCCGGCATATTGCACATAGACCATGGCGCCCGAGGCCGTGCGAATGGTCAGGCGCACATCGATATGCGCGGTGCCGTCGGGCTCCACCCGCAGCCAGTCGGCGCTGGTGCCGCCCAGGATTTCGCCGGTCAGCGCGGGGCCGGCCACCGTACCGCCGGTGACGGGCACGATGCGCAATTCATGCCGCCCGGCATCGCCCACCGCTTGCGGCGCGCCGACGGCGATGTCCATGCTGAAGAGGTATTCGGTGTTCAGTGGCAGCGGCATCGCGCCCTCCCTTGTTTGGCGCAGGGTGCGGGGCGAGATGGCGCTGGACAAGGGGTGCGCCCGGGGATATCAGTGATGATTGACGTCATTCATCAGAAGCAAAATGCCGTGGACGGCAGCACCGTACCCGCAACGACCCGCGACCGCATCGCCGATACGGCGGAGCGCCTGTTCCGCTCGATGGGCTACCAGAAGACGGCGGTGGCCGATATTGCACGCGAGCTCGGCATGTCACCGGCCAATATCTATCGCTTCTTCCCTTCCAAGAGCGCCATCAACGAGGCCATCACCGAACGCCTGCTGACCGCCCTGTTCCAGGGCGCCGAAGCCGCAGCCAGCAGCGAGGGCACGGCCGCTTCGCGCCTGGCCGCCATGGCGGAGCATTTTCGCGCCTCCTCCATCGCGCTGTTTTTCAACGAAAAACGTATGCATGACATGGTCTCGGCCGCGATTTCCGAGCATTGGGGCGTGATCGCTGGCTATATTGACCGCTTCCACGGGCTAACCGAATCCGTCATCCGCGCGGGCATGGAATCGGGCGAGTTCGCCGATGGCGATGCCGCCGCGGCCGCCATGGCCTTCAAGCAAGTCACACTCGCCTGGCACCACCCCATGATGGTCGAGGAATGCATGCGCATCGGCGAGGGCGAGGAGGTGATGCGCGCCCAGATGCAGACCACGCTCGCCTATTTCATTGCAGGTTTGAAGCGCGGCATTCGCTGAAAACTGTTGAATTTCGATTTTCGTCAGTTCATACCCTTCGGCGGGATGCGGTGAGGCGGACACGCCGAAGCGCTGAATCCCGCGAACAATGACTGGCTTGAGAGCGCCGCGAAGGCGGCGTGCTCAAGCGGCACGGAGATCCACCATGTCGCCGCGCATCCTGCCCCTCGCCTTCCTCCTCCTCGCCGCCTGCCAGCCCCGCCAGCAGGCCGAAGCCCCGCGCGAGGAACCGCCCAAGCCCGTGCAGGTGGCCATCTTCCAGCCCGCGCCGACCGAGGCCGCGACGCAGCTGACCGGCGTGGTCCGCGCCCGGCGCGAGGCCGATCTCGGCTTCCGCGCCGGCGGCCGCATCGCCGAACGCCTGGTCAATCTGGGTGATCGCGTGGAAGCCGGCACGCCGCTCGCGCGCATCGACCCACGTGACCTGGAATTGTCGGTGCGCGTGGCCGAGGCCGATCTCGCATCCGCCCAGGCGCAATCCTTGCAGGCTGCGAATGACGCCATGCGAAGCGCCACATTGCTCGCCGCCGGCCATGTCGCGCCCGCCTTCAACGACCAGCGCGTCGCCGCCGCCCGCGCCGCGCGCGAACGCGTCATCAGCGCCGAGGCCGCGCTGTCGCTCGCGCGCAACCGCCTCTCCTATGCCACGCTCGTCGCACCTCATGCCGGCGTGGTCACCGCCATCCTGGCCGAGGGCGGGCAGGTGGTGGCCGAGGGCACGCCAGTGCTGCGCCTGGCCAACCCGGCCGAGCGCGAAATCCTGGTGCAAGCCCCCGAAGCCCTGCTGCCGCGCCTGACCAGCGCCGCCGCCGCCGGCTTCTGGGCGCGCCCCGATGCCGCCCTGCCCGTCACCCTGCGTGAGGTCGCGGCCCAGGCCGAGCCCGGCCTGCGCACCTATGCCGCGCGCTTTTCCATCCCAGAAGCGCCGGACTGGGTGCAGCTCGGCATGACCGCCACCATCCGCCTCTCCGCACAGGGTGCGATGGCGGCCCGCGTGCCGCTCTCGGCGCTGCATGACCGCGGCGCGGGGCCGATGATCTGGGCGGTGCTGCCCGATAACCGCCTGCGCGCCGTGCCGGTGCGCGTGCATGCGCTGGCCGAATCCACAGCACTCGTGGAAGCGGCGCTAGAGGATGGCGCGCGCATCGTCGCCATGGGTCCGCAGCTGCTGGCACCTGACCACCATGTCCGCGTGGTGGACACGCGGCTGGTGGGGACGCTGCGCTGATGAACACGCGCTTCAACCCCTCCGAAGCCGCGATCCGCGCCGGTCAGCTGACCTTCTTAGCGATGCTGGTGGTGCTGGTGGTGGGCTTCATGTCCTGGCAGCGGCTGGGCCGCGCGGAGGACCCCTCCTTCACGCTGAAGGTGATGAAGGTGGTCGATCGCATCGAAAGCCGCTTGCAGGACCTGCCCTATCTGGACGTGCTGCAGACCTATGCGCGCCCTGGCCAGGGCGTCATCACCGTGCTGCTGCGCGATGACACGCCGCCGCATCGCGTGCCGGAGCTCTGGTACCAGGTGCGCAAGAAAGTGGGGGATATCCGACATCTTCTGCCCAGCGGCATCCAGGGCCCCTTCTTCAACGATGAATACTCGGATGTCTATTCCGCCGTCATCACGCTGACGGGTGCGGACAATGCCGAACTGGTCCGCCAGGCCGAACGCCTGCGCATCCGCATCCGTCGCATCCAGGGCGTGGAGAAGGTAGCGATCGACGGCGAGCAGCCCCAGCGCATCCATGTGGAGGTCAGCCACGCGCGGCTGGCCACGCTGGGGATCAATCCGCAGGCGGTGCTCGATGCGCTGGCGCGGCACAATCCCGTGCAGCCCGCAGGCACCATCGAGACCGGCAGTACCCGCATCAATCTGCGCCTGCCGGACGGGCTGGACGGCCTTGCCAGCATCGGCGCCGTTCCGATCCCGCTGGAGGGCCGCACTGTCCGCTTGGCGGACATTGCCACCATCACGCGCGGCACCGTCGATCCGCCATCCACCGCCATCCGCTTCCGCGGGCAGAACGCGGTGATGATCTCGGTGGTGAAGGAACGTGGCGTGGATGTGCTGCGCCTGGGTGAGCGGCTGAACAGCGAACTCGGCGCCATCCGCCGCGACCTGCCGGCCGGCCTGTCGCTGAACCTGGTCGCCGACCAGCCGCATATCGTGGCCGAGAGCGTGAACGAGTTCCTGATCAAGCTGGCCGCGGCATTGGGCGTGGTGCTGGTGGTCTCCTTCCTCTCGCTCGGGCTGCGCGCGGGGGTCATCGTGGCGCTGTCGGTGCCGCTCACGCTGTCCCTCGTCTTCGCCTTCATGCTCTGGCGCGGCACGGAGCTGGAACGCATCTCGCTCGGCGCGTTGATTCTGGCACTCGGCCTGCTGGTGGATGACGCGATCATCGCGATCGAGGCCATGCTGGTGAAGCTCGAACAGGGCTGGGACAAGCTGCGCGCGGCGGGCTTCGCCTGGACCAGCACGGCGGGCCCGATGCTGACCGGCACGCTGATCACGGTGGCCGGCTTCATCCCGGTGGGCTTCGCGCCATCGACCGCGGGCGAATATGCGGGCGGCATCTTCTGGGTGGTGGGTGCGGCGCTGATCGCCAGCTGGGTGGTCGCCGTGACCTTCACGCCCTGGCTCGGCGCGAAGCTGCTGCGTGTCATGCCGCACCCAGAGCATGACCAGTACCAGGGCCGCTTCTCGCGCACGCTGCGCGCCGCGGTCACATGGTGCGTCGGCCATCGCACACTGGTGGTGATCGCAACGCTGGGCGTGCTCGGCGTGGGCTTTGCCGGCATGGGCATGGTCAAGCAGCAATTCTTCCCGATCTCGCAGCGCCTCGAATTGCTGGTCGATGTGAACCTGCGCCAGGGGGCCAGCTTCGCCGCCACCGATGCGGTGATCCGCCGCCTGGAAAACACCGTCGCCGATGATCCGGATGCGCGGCACTACGCAGCCTATCTGGGCGCCGGCGCGCCGCGCTTCTTCCTGGCGCTGAACCCCGATCTGCCCAACGAGGCCTTCGGCAAGCTGATCATCGAAACGCGCGACATCGAGGCCCGCGAACGCCTGCTCGCCGCATGGTCGAGGATGGCGCCTTCCCCGAAGCGCTGGTGCGCGTCTCGCGGCTCAATTTCGGCCCACCGGTGAACTACCCGGTGCAGTTCCGCCTCCTCGGCCCCGATCCGCAGGTGCTGCGCATGCTCGGCGATGAATGGGTCGCCGCCCTGCGCCAGGTGCCGGGTGCGGTGGATGCCCAGGTCGATTGGAACGAGCGCATGCCCAGCCTGCGGCTGGAGCTGGATATCGAACGCATCGCCCAGCTCGGCCTTTCGCCGCAGGCGGTCGCCACCAGCATGGGCGCGCTGCTCTCCGGCGTGACCGCCACCCAGCTGCGCGAGGGCAATCGCGGCGTGGAGGTGGTGCTGCGCGCACCTGCCGCCGAACGCCTGGGCTTGGCCGCTTTGGCCGACCTGACGCTGACCACCGCGCAAGGCCCGGTGCCGCTGTCCCAGGTCGCGCGGCTGGTCCCCACCGCCGAGGAACCCATCCTGTGGCGCCGCAACCGCGAGGCCGTGATCACGGTGCGCGCGGAAGTGGCCCCCGGCCTGCAAGCGCCCGATGTCACCAACGCCGCCCTGCCCCGCCTAGCCGCGCTGAACGCGGCACTGCCGGTGGGATACCGCATGGAAGTGGGCGGTGCCGCGGGCGAATCCGCCAAGGCCAATGCCAGCCTGTTCGGGATGTTCCCGATCATGGTCGCCGTCATGCTGGTGCTGCTGATGATCCAGCTGCGCCGCTTCGGCCCGACCTTGCTGGTGCTGGCCACCGCACCGCTGGGCATCCCCGGTGCGGCGGCGGCGCTGCTCATCATGGACGCGCCCTTCGGCTTCGTCGCATTGCTGGGCGTGATCGCGCTGGCCGGCATGATCATGCGCAACACGCTGATCCTGGTGGACCAGGTGCGCCAGGATATCGAGGCCGGGCACTCCCCGCGTGAGGCCATCATCGAAAGCACCGTGCGCCGCGCGCGGCCGGTGCTGCTGACGGCGCTGGCCGCCATCTTCGCCTTCGTGCCGCTGACCGCCAGCGCCTTCTGGGGCCCGATGGCGATGGCGATGATCGGCGGGTTGCTGGTGGCCACCATCGCGACCCTGTTCGTGGTGCCCACGCTGTATGCGCTCTCGCTGCGGCGGGAGCGCCCGCTAGCCATCCAGGTGGCGGCGCCGCAGCCGCAGCCACAACCCGTCCACGGGGCCGCCGAGTAGCGAGGCGCCCCACAGCCCGCCCGCCATCAGCACGATGGCGGGCCCGGCCGGCAAATCAGCGTGGTAGCTGGCCAGCAGCCCGGCCAGCACCGCCAGCACCGCCAGCACCACCGCCGCATAGACCATGCCGCCCACCTGGCGCGCCCAGTGGCGGGCCGCGATCGCGGGCAGCATCATCAGCCCCACCGCCATCAAGGTGCCAAGCGCGGCGAAGGCGCCCACCAGGTTCATCACCACGGCCGCGAGAAAGCCCAGATGCCAGGCGCCGCCACGCGCGCCCACGGCTTGCGCGAAGGAAGGGTCGAAGCATTCCAGCACCAGCGGCCGCCAGGCGAAGGCCAGGAAGACCAGCGTGACGCTGGCCACCCCCAGCATCAGCAGCAGGGCCGCGTCATCCACGCCGAGCACCGCGCCGAACAGCACCTGGGTCAATTCCACCGGGCTGCCGCGCCAGGAGAGCAGCGCCACCCCGGCGGCCAAGGCCACCAGGTACAGCCCGGCCAGCGCCGAATCCTCACGCGCGCCTGCCATGCGTGACAGCGCGCCCGCGCCCAGCACCACCAGCAGCCCGGCCACCAACCCACCGGCGGCGAGTGCCGGCACCGCCAGCCCCGCCACGATGAAGCCCAGCGCCACACCGGGCAGCATGCCATGGGCCAGCACATCGGCGGTCAGCGACATGCGCCGCAGCACCAGGAAGACACCGAGCCCCGGCGCGCTGATGGCCAGCGCCAGCCCGCCCACCAGCGCGCGGCGCATGAAGCCGAATTCCACGAAGGGGGCGATCAGCCAATCGAACAGCATCGCGCTTGATCCTCCGCGGCTGTCTTGCTGTCCAGCGCGGCCGCGCGCATACGCGCCGCATGGACCAGGACCTGCTGCGCGCCCGCTATGGCGACGATATCCCCGAAGCCGCCGCGCTGAATGATGTGCTGCGACTGCTGATCAACCACCGCTCCTGCCGGCACTTCACGGATGAACCGCTGCCGCCCGGCCTGATCGAGGCACTGATCGCGGCTGCACAATCGGCCGCCACCTCCTCCAACACGCAGACCTTCAGCGTGGTGGTGGTCGAGGATGCGGCGCGCCGCGCCAGGCTGGCCGAACTGTCCAACCGCCAGGCCTTCATCGCGCAGGCGCCGGTCTTCCTGTGCTGGGTCGCCGATTCCTCGCGCCTGTACCGAATGGGCGAGCGGCACCAGCAGAAGCTCGAGGGGCTGGACTATCTGGAGAGCTTCATCGTGGCCGCGGTGGATGCCGCGCTCGCCGCGCAGAACTGTGTGATCGCGGCTGAATCCATGGGCCTGGGCACTGTCTATGTCGGCGGGCTGCGCAGCAAGCCCGAGGATGTGGCGCGCGAACTGGCGCTGCCGCAGGGCGCGGTCGCGCTGTTCGGCATGTCCATGGGCTGGCCCGAACCGGCGCGGGCGGGCGCCATCAAGCCCCGCCTGCCGCAGCAAGTGGTGCTGCACCGCGAGCAATACGGCGTGGCCGGCGAGGCCGAGGCCGTCGCCCGCTACGACCAGGCGCTGGCCGCGTTCTCCGAGAGCCAGGGCATGGGGCCGCAGGCCTGGACGCCGCGCATGCTGTCCCGTGTGGGCACCCCGCAGGCGCTGTCTGGCCGGCACCGGATGGTCGAGATGCTGCGCAATCTGGGCTTCCCGCTGAAGTAAGCGAGACCTAACCACTGAGGCCGGGTGCGGCGAGCACCGCGCGCAGCATCACCACCTCATCGAGCATGTCCAGCGCCTGGGCATTGTCCAGCGCAGAGACCATGCGCATGCGCAGCAGCCGGTGCGGGCCATGACGCAGCGCGGGCTCGACCTCCGGGAAGGGGCCCTGGGCGTGGTCGGGCAGCAGCGAGACCATGACGAAGGTGACGTTGCGCCCATAGCTGTCGAGCAGGTCGGCGGTCTGGATGAAGTCCCGCCCCGGGTCGCTGCCCTCGGAG
>JAPLOK010000307.1:0-4501 GCA_026400775.1 Alphaproteobacteria bacterium
AGATGATCTTCTATTTGTTGTCGCTGCGCGGTTCGGCGGGCAATGCGGCGGCGCCGCCGGGTGGCGGGCCGCTGCCACGCGGCCGCGCGCCCCGGCCCGCGCCTGCCCCGCGGGTGGTCGCCTCCGCGCCGCCCGCGCCGGCGCCCCCGGCCAGGCCGCGGCTTTGGGCCAATGATGGCGGTGCGCCGCAGCCCGATATGGGCTTCCTGGGCTTTGATGCCGGGCGGCCGGCGGGTGCGGCGCCGCGCACGGCGGAACCGACGGAGCGTCGTCGCCCTCGGGCGTAACGAACTGGGAAATTTCCCACCGACCCCCGCCGGGACTTGAAGTGGGAAGAAATTTCCCGCACACCCCCGCCATGCGCACGGTCGAAGACATCCTCTCCCTCCTCGGTGGCCCGGACGCGGCCGCCGCTCGCCTGAACCTGGGCACCGAAGCCCTGCGGAAGTGGCGGCAATCCCGTGCGATTCCGGCCAAGCACTGGCCGGCGATCATTGCCGCGACGGGGCTGACGCTGGATGACATGCCCGGCGCCGAGACCGCGCCCGAGGAAGAAGGGCCGGTGCCGGCGGGCGCCACGGCGGCGCTGGTATTGGCCGATGGCCAGGTCTTCTGGGGCCTGGGCTTTGGTGCGCATGGCACGGCGGTGGCCGAAATCTGCTTCAACACCGGCATGACGGGCTATCAGGAAACGCTGACTGACCCTTCCTATGCCGGGCAGATCATCGCCTTCACCTTCCCGCATATCGGCAATGTCGGCACCAATGCCGATGATGAGGAGGCGGTGAACCCCGCCGCACGTGGCCTGGTGGTCAAGTTCGACGTGACCGAGCCTGCCAATTATCGCTCCACCGCGCATCTGGATGCCTGGTTGAAGAAGCATGGCCTGTCCGGCATTGCCGGCGTGGATACGCGGGCGCTGACGCAGCGCATCCGTGACGGCGGCGCGCCCAATGGCTTGCTGCATTTTCCGGCGGACGGCAAGTTCGACATCGACGCGCTGGTGGCGCAGGCGAAGGGTTGGCCGGGACTTGAGGGTATGGACCTGGCCAAGGAAGTGACCACCCGCCAATCCTATCACTGGCAGGGCGGGCTCTGGGCCTGGGGCCAGGGTCATGTCGCCCCCCCCGCGCCGCGCTTCCGTGTGGTCGCGATGGATTACGGGGCCAAGTGCAACATCCTGCGCAGCCTGGCCGCGGCCGGCTGCGACGTGACGGTGCTGCCCGCCACCGCGACGGCGGATGAGATTCTGGCGCAGAAGCCCGATGGCGTGTTCCTGTCCAACGGGCCTGGGGACCCGGCGGCGACTGGCGTTTATGCGGTGCCCGCCATCCGTGCGGTGCTGGATGCCAAGGTGCCGGTGTTCGGGATTTGCCTCGGGCACCAGCTGCTGGCGCTGTCGCTCGGTGCGCGCACCTACAAGATGGAACGCGGGCATCGCGGCGCCAATCAGCCGGTGCAGGACCTGACCACCGGGCGCGTCGAAATCACCAGTCAGAACCACGGTTTCGCGGTGGATGAGGCATCGCTGCCCGCGGGCGTGCAGGTGACGCATCGCAGCCTGTTCGATGGCTCGAATGAGGGCATTGCCTGCGCCGATCGGCCGGCCTTTTCGGTGCAGTACCACCCGGAGGCCTCGCCCGGCCCGAGCGACAGCCATTACCTGTTCGGCCGCTTCGTGGAGTTGATGGCCGCCCACAAGGCATAAGGAGCGTCAGCGATGTTCGATCTCTCCGGACGAGTGGCCCTGGTCACCGGCGGCAATGGCGGCATTGGCCTGGCCATGGCGCAGGGGCTGGCCGCGCATGGCGCGCGCGTGGCGATCGCCGGGCGCAATGCCGAGAAGAACGCGGCGGCGCTGGCGGCCTTGGGGGATGGCGCCTTTCTGGCTGGCGGCGATCTGACCGCGCCGGGGGCGGCGGAGACAGCCGTGGCCGAGGTGCTCTCGCGCGCCGGGCGGCTGGACATTCTGGTCAACAATGCCGGCACCAATATCCGCCGCCGGCCGGAGGATGTGACCGATGCCGAATGGGGTTCGGTGATCGACATCAACCTGAACGCGCTGATGCGCATGACGCGCGCGGCCTATCCGGCGCTGAAGGCGTCCGGCGCGGTGTCGCTGTTCGGGGTGCCGTTCAGCCCGGCTTATGCGGCCTCCAAGGGGGCGGTGCTGCAATACACCAAGGCCATCGCGACCGCCTGGGCGACCGAGGGCATCACCGCCAATGCCGTGCTGCCCGGCTGGATCGACACGGAACTGACCCAGGGCGCGCGGCGCGAGGTGGGCACGCTGCATGACAGCGTGCTGGCGCGCACGCCGATGAAGCGCTGGGGCCGGCCGGATGATCTGGCGGCGGTGGCGGTGTTTCTGGCGAGCGAAGAGGCGCGGTTTGTCACCGGCACCGGGATTCCGGTGGATGGTGGGTATGCGGCGGTGGGGTGAGGGTGATGGATCGTCAGGAAATCCTCAACCGAGCCCAAGATCGCGAATTTATATTCGCCATTGTTCGGAGTCACCTCGAACAATCAAAAGATGAAGGCGATGTTTATTTCGGCGTTATTTTTAAGAAATTTTTTCTGCGCATAGATCAGAATAATCTTCCGAAAGGATTCAGAGATATAGTGGCTTCGGTGATTGTGCATACCCTCGGCAAAATAGAAGCTGATGGACTAATTTCACTTTATAACGAGACTGCATCTCTGACAACACGAGGTTGGACTCGTCAATTCAAATTTGCAGAGCAGGTGAAAACTGACGCCGGCGGTAGTCTCAATATTTTGTCAATGCAAATTCCCGCTTCAGATCGATTCGTCGATCTCACCGATAACGCTGGTGCATCATCAAATATCGCGTTGGCTGCTGAGGCGCTTGAAACGGCCACGAGAGAGGCGAACCAACTCACTCCGGAGGCGGACTCAGACGATGCGTTGAGGCGCGAGACCGCTGGCATCCGGGCGATGCTGAGCGGCAAGCGTGTCATGGCAGGCTTGCTCGTTGTGCTCCGGGCGTGCGTTGAGCGGATCAAGATGGTTGCAGCCCGGGTCCAAGCTAAAGCGGTGGAAGCTGCGGCTGATCGACTGTTCGCTGCACTCACAGATTTCTTGCAGGGGCTAGGTCTCCTCTAATGCCCTCCGCAGAAACCCTCCTCATCTTCGCCGCCCTCTCCCTCGGCCTCGCCGCGACGCCCGGCCCCAACATGCTCTACATGGTCACCCGCACGCTGGCCCAGGGCACGGGCGCGGGGATGATCTCGCTGGCCGGCTGCCAGCTGGGCACCACCTTCATCATGCTGCTGGCCGCCGCCGGCATCACCGCCGCGCTGTTCGCCGTGCCCTATGCCTATGACGCGCTGCGCATCGGCGGCGCCGCCTATCTGGCCTGGCTTGCCTGGCAATGCGTGAAGCCCGGCGCGCAGCCCTTGTTCGCACCCGTGCCCTTGCCGCGCGAACCCGCAGCCCGCCTGTTCTCCGTGGGCTTCCTGACCGCCACGCTGAACCCGAAAGTGGCGCTGTTCTACGTCGCCGTGCTGCCGCCCTTCATCGACCCCGCCGGCAATGTTCTGCTGCAAGGCATCATCCTGGGTGCCACGCAGATCATCGTCTGCACCGCGTTTGACGCGGCGCTGGTGTGGGGTGCGGGCGGCGTGTCGCGCTTCCTCTCCACACGCCCCGGCTGGCTTGCGGTGCAGCGCTATGTGCTGGGCGCGGTGCTGGGGCTGATCGCCGTGAAACTCGCCACCACGAGCCGCGCATGATCCTCGATATCCTCCTTGCCATTCCGCTGTTCATCGGCGGCGTGTTCATCGCGATCTTCTTCACCACGCTGCTGCGGCGGCTGGTGAAGGACACCTTCGCGGCACTCAGTGCCTCGGCCTTCCTGATCGCGCTGGCGCTGCTGCTGCATGGCGGCTGGTCGCGGCTGTTCATCGGCGCGTTGATCGTCTTCACCCATGGCGTCGCGTGGTATGCGATCCACCAGGCCGATAAGCGGCGCGGCGCATGACCGAAGCGCTCATTGCCCTCTTCGCGCTGGCCTATTCCGGCACGGTGCTGTTCGCGCTGACGGGCGCCTTGCGTAAGCGGATGGAGCCGCGCCGCGCGGCCTTCACCGCGCTGGGCCTGTCCGCCGCCGTGCATGCCGCCACGCTGCTCTTCGCGCCCGCCGATCAGCGCGCCTTCTTCCTGGCCTTCTGGGCCATCCCCCACCTCATCCTCGCGCCGGTGCTCATTCTCACCGCGCGCCGCACTACCTGAGAGAACCCCATGCCCAAGCGCACCGACATCAAATCCATCCTCATCATCGGCGCCGGCCCGATCGTCATCGGCCAGGCCTGCGAATTCGACTATTCCGGCGCGCAGGCCTGCAAGGCGCTGCGGGCGGAGGGCTATCGCGTCATCCTGGTGAATTCCAACCCCGCCACCATCATGACCGACCCCGAATTGGCGGATGCGACCTATATCGAACCCATCACGGTCGAGATGGTCGAGAAGATCATCGCCA
>JAPLOK010000307.1:4592-6379 GCA_026400775.1 Alphaproteobacteria bacterium
ACCATGGGCGGCCAGACCGCGCTGAACACCGCGCTGAAACTCGACGCCGCGGGCATCCTGACGAAATACGGCTGCGAGCTGATCGGCGCCAAGGCCGAGGTGATCGACAAGGCCGAGGACCGGCTGAAATTCCGCGATGCCATGAGCAAGATCGGCATCGAATCCCCGCGCAGCGAAATCGCGCATTCCATGGAGGAAGCGCGCGCGGCGATGAAGAAGATCGGCCTGCCCGCCGTCATCCGCCCCAGCTTCACCCTGGGCGGCACCGGTGGCGGCATCGCCTACAACACCGAGGAATTCGAGCAGATCGTCGCCGCCGGCCTGGATGCCTCCATGACCACCGAGGTGCTGGTGGAAGGAAGCGTGCTCGGCTGGAAGGAATGCGAGATGGAAGTCGTCCGCGACAGCGCGGATAACTGCATCATCGTCTGCTCCATCGAAAACCTGGACCCGATGGGCGTGCACACCGGCGACAGCATCACCGTGGCACCCGCGCTGACGCTGACCGACAAGGAATACCAGATCATGCGCGACGCGAGCATCGCGTGCCTGCGCGAGATCGGCGTCGATACCGGTGGTTCGAATGTGCAGTTCGCGGTGAATCCGAAGGATGGCCGGCTGGTCGTCATCGAGATGAATCCGCGCGTGTCGCGCTCCTCCGCCCTGGCCTCCAAGGCGACCGGCTTCCCCATCGCCAAGGTCGCGGCGCAGCTGGCCGTCGGCTACACGCTGGACGAGCTGAAGAACGACATCACCAAGGTCACGCCCGCCAGCTTCGAGCCGACCATCGATTATGTCGTGGTGAAAATCCCCCGCTTCACCTTCGAGAAATTCCCCGGCACCCCGGCCACGCTGACCACCAGCATGAAGTCGGTGGGCGAGGCCATGTCCATCGGCCGCAACTTCTGCGAGGCGCTGCAAAAGGGCCTGCGCAGCCTGGAGACCGGCTATGCCGGCCTGGACCCGGTGGCAGCACCCGGCGATGGCAGCCCGGAGGCCTATCGCGCCGCACTCGCCACCGCGACGCCCGACCGCATCGTGATGGCAGCGCAAGCCATGCGCGCCGGCATGTCGGTGGAAGACGTGGCGCAGGTCGCGAAATTCGAACCCTGGTTCCTGCGCGAGATCGAACGCATCCTGGCCGCCGAACGGGATGTCGCGGCGAACGGGTTGCCCAGCACCGCCACCACCATGCGCCGCATCAAGGCGCTGGGCTTTTCCGACCGACAGCTGGCGCGCATTTCCGGCCGCGCGGAGACCGATGTCGCGGCACTTCGCGCCAAGCTCGGCGTGCACCCGGTGTTCAAGCGCATCGACACCTGCGCCGCGGAATTCGCCTCCGCCACGCCCTATATGTACAGCACCTATGAGGGTGGTTTCGGCGCGCCGATCTGCGAATCCCAGCCCACCGCGCGCGACAAGGTGGTGATCCTGGGCGGTGGCCCGAACCGCATCGGCCAGGGCATCGAGTTCGACTATTGCTGCGTCCATGCCGCCTATGCGCTGAAGGAAGCGGGCATCGAGACCATCATGGTCAACTGCAACCCGGAAACCGTCAGCACCGACCCCGATACCTCGGACCGTCTCTACTTCGAACCGCTCTTCCCAGAAGACGTGCTGGCCATCATCCGCAAGGAGCAGGAGAGCGGAAAGTTGCTCGGCTGCATCGTGCAATATGGCGGGCAGACGCCGCTGAAGCTCTCGCAATACCTGGCCAAGGCCGGCATCCCGATCCTCGGCACCAGCGCCGAGGCGATCGACATCGCCGAGGACCGCGAGCGCTTCCA
>JAPLOK010000221.1 GCA_026400775.1 Alphaproteobacteria bacterium
AGCGCGCCGCCCACGCGCCGCAGCGCCGCGCGGAACAACGGGTAGGGCAGCAGCCGGAACCAGCCGCCGCCGGCCACCGGCAGGTTGCGGCCGAGCGCGCGCAGCGTGGTCATTGGCAGTTCCACCACGCCCGCCGCATGCGGGTGGTGCGGCCCGCGCGGCGCGTCCGGCGCGCCATAGAGATCATGGCGGATCGGGAATACGGAGGAGCTGTAGCGATGGCCTTCCTCGGCCAGGATGGCATGCGCCCAGGGTGTCGCCGGCCCGATCGAAAAAGTGGGCGCGCGATACCCCGTGACCTCCTGGCCGCCGGCATCCTCGAGCGTGGATTTCGCGCGGCGGATATCGGCGCGAAAACCTGCGGCGCCCAGCGCATGCACCAGCGCATGGCCATGGCCGTGGCTCGCCACTTCGTGCCCGCCGGCGATGATGCGGCGGATCAGCGCGGGATGGCGCTGCGCAACCCAGCCCAGCGTGAAGAAAGTGGCCTCCACGCCGGCCGCGGCGAAATCCTCCAGCACGGCTTCAGTATTGGCGACGACGCGTGGCGCCAGGCTGTCCCAGTCGGCGCGGTCGATGACGCGGGCGAAGGCCTGGACCTGGAACCAGTCCTCGACATCCACCGTCATGGCGTGGCGGGGGGCGATGGTCACCGCGGGTCACGATCGGGCAGCAGGTCGGCGATGCGCTGCATCTTGCCCATGACGCGGTCGCGCCAGGGCGCGCCTTCCTCCAGCGTCGCGATGCGCTGGCGGAGTGCTTCGAATGCATCGGTCTCGGGCGTGGGCGGCGCAGGCGGGCCGCCCAGATCGTCTTCCAGTTCCAGCGCGGTGGCTTCGACGAATTCGCCGCTCAGCCGGTTCAAATGCTCCAGCGCGCCAGCCAGCAGCACGCGGGCGCAAAGCCGGTTGATGCGGCGCGGCACGCCGCCGCTGTGGTGGTGCACCATGTCCAGCGCATCGGGCGTCCATTCGGGCCAGCCGGTCCAGCCCACGGCGCGCAGGCGGTGTGTGACATAGGCGTGGGTTTCCGCCGGCGCGAGTTCGCGCAAATGGTAGCAGGCGACGACGCGCTGGCGCAGCTGCTCCAGCTCTGTGCTCGCCATCATGCGGCGCAGCTGCGGCTGGCCCATCAGGATGGTCTGCATCGGCGGCCGGCCGGCATGGGTGATGTTGGAGAGCATGCGCAGCTCTTCGAGGGCCGAGGGTGTAAGGCCCTGCGCCTCGTCCACGATCAGCAGGTGGCGGCGGCGCGCGGCGCCGAGGGCGGCATTGATGCCACGCAGCAGATCGGCCTTGTGCGCGGCCGGCGGCACGCCGAAGGCATCGGCCGCAAGCCGCAGCACGTCATCGCCGCAAAGCTGCGTGGTGACGATGCGCGCGACCGTGAAGCCGCGCGGGTCAAGCTGGCTGCAAAGCCGTTCGATCAGCGTGGTCTTGCCCGCGCCCACCTCGCCGGTGATGACCACGAAGCCCTCGCGCTGTTCGAGCCCATAGGCGAGATGCGCCTGCGCGCGCGCATGGCCGGCGGAGGCGAAGAACAGGCGCGCATCCGGCGTGATCTGGAAGGGCTGGCCGCGCAATCTATAGAAATCATGCTGCATGGTCAGAAGCTCTGCCGCAGGCCGATGATGACGGCGTTCTGCATGGCGCGCGCGGGCAGCCCGTCGCTGCCGCGATTTGTCAGGACGTATTGCGCGAAGGCGGTGAGGCCGGGCGTGAGCTGCGTGGAGAGCGTGGCGTTGGCCGAGATCACGTCGCTCGTGCCGCTGCCGGCGGTATCGAAGCGGCCATACTGGAACTGCGCGAAGGCGGTGGTCGATGCCGTCAGCAGATGCACCCAGGACAGGGTGATGGAATTGCCGCGCTGGAGGAAGGCGATGGTGCCGGGCGCGGCCGTCACCGGCTGGCGACGCTCATGCGAAAGGGTCAGCGTGATGATGTCGCGCGGCCAGCTCTGGTTGATGGAAACCGCGGCGCGGCGGATGCGTTGCAGGCTGCTCTGCGCGCCCAGGAAGGAATCGGCGAAGGGCTGCGCCACCGGCGCGCCGGTGGCGAGATCGACCGGATTTCCCAGTGCATCGAGCGTGGTGGTCGAGAGCAGATCGACCGCACGTTGCGCGCCCGTGGTCAGCCTTTCGGAATAATTCGCGAAAACCCGCGTGCGCCCGCCAAGCGAGATCACCGCATCCAGCACGGGCGATGAAAACCCGCCACGATGGATGTACTTCACCGTGATCGCGCTCTCATCGGACAGCGTGAGGCGTGCGCCCAATCCCCAGACCGCGCCATTCAGCCGGAAGGGCGTGGTGCCGGCGTAGCGCTGCGTCTCGTAGCCAGCTTCGGCGAGCAGCGCGAATTGCCGCGTAAGGGCATAGCGCGTCTCGACTACGGCGCTGCGGCGCGAGGCGCCGCGTAGCACGCCGCTGCCGTCGTAATCGGTCGAGACGATGCGGCCTTCCATGGCGAAACGCCCGAAATCCGGGCCGGTGCGCGCCACCGCATAGCCCTCATGGGCGATGAAATCCTGGTTGGCGAAGAACCTGTCGCCCTGCGGCGTCAAGGCACCCGTGGCATTGCCGCCCAGCTGCTGGCGCACGGATTGGAAGGCGTAGCCCACTTGCATCGTCGCCAGATCACCGAAGCGATGCACGAAATAGGGTGAGAGCTGGATGGTCTGCGTCTGCACCTGGTTGGCGCGGTTGACGATGGTCTGCCCGCCGATGCCTGGCTGGCCGAACCCGCCGCCGGCCGCCTGCACCGCGGCCGCGGCGCGCAGATCGAGGAACAGCGCATCGGCCACCAGCGTGGCCAGAAGCTGTGCGTTGTAGCGCTGGTTGATGCGCGTCTGCCCGGTATCGCGCGCGAAGATCTGCACATTGGGCGTGTAGTTCACGATGCCCTGCAGCCGCGCCGTGTCGATGGTGGTGAGCAGCCCGGGCGTGATGGTGGTGATGAACTCCGAACGCCGGCCGGTGGCGGTCAGCCCGGCATTGTCGGTGCCGAGAACCTGCGCGGCGATGCTGGGCGTGATGCTCCAGCCGCGGCCCTGCATGCCCGGTGTGGGCGCGCCCGCGGGGATGGGAATGCCGAGCGCGCCCAGGCTGGGCGCGGCGCCCTGCGTGGCGTTGCCGGCCTCGCTTTCCGCCAGCGCCGAAAGCCCGCCCGGCCGTTGCGGCACCAGTGATGTCACCGGCGCCGAGAGCACCGGCGGCAGCTGCGCCAGCGCCGGCCCGCAGGCCAGGCCAAGGATAAGCACCAAACGTTCAGCCCGCATGAGGCACCTCATATGCGCCCTGTGCGCCGAAGCTGTCATTGCCCGCCAGATGCACGCGGTTCAACAGCAATTGCAGCACCGGGCAGGCCTCCAGCACATCGAGCGCGGCCTCGACCTCGTTGCGCGCGGTGCGCTGCGCATCCACCACCAGCACCACTTGGCCGGCGATGGCGGCGAGCGCGCCGGCATCGCTGGTGGACAGGCATGGCGGCGGGTCCAGCAGGATGACGCAGCCGGGCAGGGCGGCGGCGATCCGCGCAACCGCGGCCGCCATCGCGCTGCCCGAGGGCATGTCCTTCTGTGCCGCGCTCGGCATGCCATACGGCAGGAAAGACAGGCGCTCCAGCGCGGTCGGCAGCACCAGCGGAGCCGCGTTGAGCGCCGGGTCGGCGGCCAGGTCGCGCAGGCCGGGCGCGTCGGCGGCACCCAGTGCCGCGCTGATGCTGCCAAGCCTGCCATCGGCATCCACCAGCAGCGCCTGGCGGCCGCCGCTGGCGGCGATGCTGGCGGCGAGATTCAGCGCAACGAAGCTCTTGCCCTCATCAGGCAGTGCGGAGGCGATCAGCACCACGCGCGCCTTGGCCGGGCCATGCGCCGGCTCATGCGCCATGGCCTTCGCCAGGCCCTGTGCGATGCTGCCATCCACCTGGCGCAGCACCTGCTGCTGCACCAGCGCGATCTCCTCGAGATGCTTGCTGCGGCCAGGGCCATGGGGCGCGCTGATCATGCCGGCGGCATGCAGGCGCGCAAGCGGGATGGCCGGCGGTGCCGGGTGCGCGATGGGCACCGGCCAGCTCGGACGTGGCGGCTCCATCTCCTCGGGCGCGGCATCGGCGGGCGGGGCTTCCTGGCCGAACCAGCCGCGACCGGCCAATGCGCGTTCGACCAGATGCGTGCGGGCGTTGTGCGTGCCGGTCATACCAGCCACCTCACCGCTTGCGCGGGCAAGCCGGCCAGCACCGCGCCATAGCCCGCGAGGAGGATGGCGACACCCGCGGCATAGACCAGCATCGCACCCATGGGTGCCGTGCGGCGCGGTGCGGATATGCCGCCCAGGACAGGCAGCCCCAGCGCGCGCAGATCATGCAAGGTGTAGAAGCTGCGATCGAGGCGCGAGAGCAGGAACGCCGCCGCCAACCCAGCGCCGATGCCCACCACCAGCACGGCCGAGAACAGCAATGGCCGGCTGGGCGCAACAGGCACCGTCGGGATCACCGGCGGGTCCACAACATCCAGGCGCAGGCGGTCGGCATTGCTGCGCGCTGCCCCTGCGATCTGGAGCGATTCCCGGCGCGCCAGCAGCTCCTCGTAGTTGCGGCGCAGCACCGTGTAGTCACGGTCGAGGTTGAGGAACTGCGCCTGCAATTCCGGCTCGCTGCGGGCAATGGCGTCCAGGCGCAGCACTTCCGCGCGGCCGGCGGTATCCTGCCGCGTCAGCGAGCCGATCTGCGCATTCGCATCCACCAGGCGCACGCGCAGCTGTTCCAGCAGCGGGTTGGAGGCGCCGGGGCGGCCAGCCGCCGTTCGGGGCGCCGCGCCGGAACGCGGCGCCCCTCCGCCGGCGGCGCGCATCCCGGCAAGGACGCTGCGGGCGGAGATCACATCGGGGTGTTCGTCGGTGTATCGCAGGCGTAATTCGCGCAGCACGCGCTCGGCCTCGGCGATGCGGCCATCGCCGCCGGCGCCGGTGGTTTCGGCGGCCATCTGCGCGGGCACGGCAGCGATCTGGCCTTCGATGATCTCGACGCGGTTGCGCGCATCCACCAATTCGCCCTGCACCTGCTGCAAACGTGCGCGCGCCGCTTCCAGGCGGGAAATTCCGCCGAGTGCGTCTGAGGGCAGGACATCGATGTAGCGCGCCTGGAATTCGGCGCGGCGGCGTTCGGCCTGGCGCAGCTGCACCTCGTATGCGGTGACCTGTTGCGCCACGAAGGCGCGCGCGCTTTCCATCTGCTGGCGGTCGGTCGCGGTCGCGGCCTCGATGAACAGGGTCAGCGTTGCCTGCACCACGTCGCGCGCGACGCGCGGGTTGTGGTCGCGATAGTCGATCGTGAACAGGTTGCGGGTTTGCGGCGTGATCCGAATCTCGCGCGTCAGGCGCTGTACCAGGGCTGCGCGTTCCTCCGGTGTGGTGACGCGCTGGTCGAGGTCTGTGCGGGTGATCACGCGCTCCAGATTGGGGCGGCTGAGCAAGGTGCGCTGGAGGATTTCCACCTGGCCCGATGGCGTCGCATCCACCGCCAGTCCGCGCAACAGCATGCCCAGGATGGCATCGGCGTCGGCGTAGATGCGCCCGCTCGCTTCATACCGGCTGGGCAGCAGCTCCACCACCGCCCAGCCCGCGCCGCAGACCGCCCAGGCGATGGCCAGCGCCAGCCAGCGATGCCGCAGCCCGGCGGCGCTGTGGCGCCGGAGCATGTCCATGGTGGACATCGCTCAGAACCACCCTTGCGGGATGACCAGCGTATCGCCCGGCCGCATCGCGACATCCTGGCTGATGTCGCCATTGCGCAGCAGATCCGCGAGCCGCACCGGGATGGTGACGGGTGCGGCATTCGGCGCTTCGCGGCGGATGATGGAGGCGCGATTGCCCGCGGCATAGCGCGTGAGCCCACGCGCGCTGATCATCACATCCAGTACCGTCAGCCCGTCGCGATAGGGCGTTGCCATCGGCTGCGCAGCCTCCCCGATCACGCGGATGGCGAGGCCAGGCGGGCCCTGGAAGGAGCGCACCATGACAGTCACATTGGGCTCGCGCACGAAGGTCCGCAGCCGTTCCTGGATGCTGGCGGCCAGTGCCGTGGGCGTGCGCCCGGCGGCCTGGATATCCGGCACCAGGGGCAGTGACAGGCGGCCATCGGGGCGGATCGGCAGGTCTGGCGCGCTGAGCTCCGGCGCGCGATGCACGAAGACGGTGAGCGTATCGCCCGCGCCCAGGATGTATTCGCCGCCGGTGATGGCAATGGGCGGGCTGTCGGCGGGCCTGGGGCTGGCGCAGGCGGCCAGGGCCAGCATGGCGGCGAGGCTGGCGCGTCGCAGGAGCGGCGTTCGGCTTGGGCGCATCTTTTGTCCTCACTTGGGCTTGGTATTGATGCCGGCCTTGGCGTAGTGCCCTTCAATAGCCCACGGTTCTTTGATCTGGCAACAATATTATTAATCTATATACTTACGTAAAACGCAAAAAATTTAAATTTCGCGTAAATTGGCAAATTCGATGTATAAATTACCCTGTATTCGCGCAAAATATCTGCCAAAAATCCCTAAATGTACTTAATTCGAACCAAAATTTTGTGGATTTAATGGCCGCAAAGAGCAATGGTCCGTCCTGGATACAATCAGGATCGACCAACCATGAAAACCATATTTGGTCACAATGTCCAAACAGACATTATCATACTATACTTTGCCGAAGCGGTGACGGTGTTCCTGCTCGCCTATGCCGCTCTGGCCTGGGGCATCGCCCAGGGTGTGCCGATGGATCAGGGCCGCGCCGCCATTGCCGCCTGTCTGCTGGCCGTCGCTTCGGGCCTGGCCGCTGGCGCCAGCGGCCTTTACCAGCCCGCCGTGCTGGCGCGGGGCCGCCCGCTGCCCGGCACTGCTGTCGTGGCCGCACTCATGCTCGCGGTGGCCGCCTGGCTGTGCGTCGTGCTGGTGGGTTCGGCCAGCGCCAGCATCGCCTCGTTGGCGGCCGCCGCATCACTGATGCTCGGCGCCGTCACCGGCCTGCTGCTGGCGCGCCTGGCGCACGCCATGGCCACCAGGCGCGGCCTGCTGCGCCGCCGCCTGCTCATCCTGGGGGAGCCCGATGCAGCGCCCGACGCGCCGCGCTTCGAACTGCTCTTCGTCCCACCGGGCAGCGCCGAACCTCTGCACCCGCAACGCCTGCGCCAGGTCTGGGCGGTCATCGTGCGCGACCCCGCGGTGCTCGACCCCGCGCTGCGGCGGGATTGCCGCCAGGCCGGCGTGCGCGTGCTCAGCGCCGAGGAATTCGACGAATGCCGCCTGCAACGCGTCCAATGCGACCGGCTGCCGAAGGATTGGCTGGCCGCCGCCCGAAGTGCCCGCCAAAGCCGGGCCGAGGCCGCTCTGCGTCGCGGCTTTGATATCGCGCTCGCCGCCTCGCTGCTGCTCTTCACCCTGCCGGTCATGCTGCTGACAGCCATCGCCATCCGCTGCGACAGCCGCGGTCCCGTCTTCTACCGACAAGCGCGCACGGGCCTGCGTGGCTGCACCTTCAACCTCTACAAGTTCCGCAGCATGGTGGTCGATGCCGAGGCCGGCGGCGCGCCCCGCTGGGCCACCCCGCACGACCCGCGCGCGACCCGTGTCGGCCGCATCATCCGCCTGACGCGCATCGATGAATTGCCGCAACTGCTGAACGTGCTGCGCGGCGAGATGTCGATGGTCGGCCCCCGTCCGGAACGGCCGGGCTTCGTCGAACAGCTGGGCGCCGTCATCCCGCATTACCATGACCGCGCCAGCGTGAAGCCGGGCATCACCGGCTGGGCACAGGTCAACCATCCCTATGGCGCCTCGGTCGAGGATGCGCGGATGAAGCTCGCCTATGACCTCTACTACATCCGCCATCGCAGCCTCTTCCTGGACCTGTTGATCCTGGTCGCCACGGTGCGCGTGGTGCTGTTCCGCGAAGGCGCGCGATGAGCGCGACCGCATCGCTCTTTCTGCATGCCGCGGCCGGGCTGCTGTGCTTCGCCTGGGCCGCGCTGATGCTGCTCTCGCGCCGTGGTGGCGCCTGGTTGCTGGCCGCAGCCGCGACCGCGACCGGCGCCTGGGCCATGGCGGTGGCGTTGCAGCCTGCTGCGCCACTCTCTGGCGTGCCAGGCACGCTCGAGGTGCTGCGCGGCGCCACCTGGTTCGTCGTGCTGCTGCTGTTGTGCCGCAACCATGCAGGGATCGGTGCGCTGGCCTGGCGGCTGGCGGTCCTGGGCTTGGCGGTCACGCTGCTCGCACTCGGCGCGCTGGCGCCGGTGCTGGCGGAATGGACGCTGCCGGGCCTGGGCTCGCCCTTGCTGCTGCCGCGCCTCGCGCTCGCGCTTTTGGTCGTGCTGATGGCGGAGAACCTTTACCGCAACGCCGGCGAGGCAGCGCGCTGGCACATCGTGCTGCCCTGCATCGCGCTCGGCGGCATGGCCGGCTTCGATGTGGTGCTGCTGGCCGATGCGGCGCTTTCGGCCGGCGTTTCCCCGGGGTTGCTCGATGCGCGTGCGGTGCTGGCCGCACTCGCCATGCCGCTGCTGGCGATCGCGGCGCTGCGTGACCGCCGGCGCGCGCTGCGCGAGCCACCCGTGTCGCGTCATTTCGTGCTGCATGGTGCCACGCTGATGGTCGCCGGCACCTTCCTGCTGGGCCTCGGCGCCACCGGCCAGGCGTTGCGCGAGTTCGCAGCCCCCTGGGCGCAGGCGGCGCTGGTCGCGGGAGGCGTGATGGCGCTGCTGGTGGCGCTGAGCGCCATGTCCATCCGCTCCCGCCTGCGCCGGCTGCTGGTCGATCATGTGTTTCACGCGCGCTACGACTACCGCCGCGAATGGCGCCGCTGCGCCGCCACGCTCGCCGCCCCTGAAAGCGAAATGCGCGCCGATGCGCGCGCCATCCGCGCATTGGCCGACCCGGTGGACAGCCCGGCCGGCATGTTGCTGCTGCGCGGTGATTCCGGCGCGATGGAATGGGCCGGCGGCTGGAACGCGCCCGAGCCGCAACTGGCACCGACCGACCAGGCCGCATTGGCCCAAGCGCTTGGTGAGGGCGCCGTCGCCACGCACGAAAACCTCCCCGCCATTATGCCCGCGCTGTGGCTCGCCGCACCCTTGCTGCACCCCCGCGACGGGCTGATCGGCTGCGTGCTGCTGGCCCGCCCACGCGCCACTTTCGTGCTGGATGAGGAGGTCTTCGCGCTGCTCGGCACGCTGGGGCGCGAGGTCGCGATGTTCCTTGCCGAACGCCGCGCCGCGGAGCGCCTGGCCGACCAGGCCGGCCTGCACGCCTATGCAGGCCGCTTCGCC
>JAPLOK010000476.1 GCA_026400775.1 Alphaproteobacteria bacterium
CCCGACGCGCCGGCATCGCTGCCCTTCGCGCCGCTGCCCGACGCGCCGCTGCTGCTGCTGGGCCAGCCCGGCGCAGGAAAGACGACCGCCGTGGTCAAGCTCGCAACGCGCCACAAGGCCGCAGCTGTCGCGCCGCTGGTCATCACCACAGATGCCACGCGGCTGGACCACCTGGCCGCCTGTATGCGCACGCTGGGCTTGGGCTTCGTGGTGGCGGCCAATGCCACGGCACTGCGCAAGGCCCTGTTGCGCGTCATGCCTGGCCAGCAGGTCATCATCGACACGCCCGCCTGCAACCCGTTCGACCACGCGCAGGCACGCGCGTTGCTGCCCCTGATCGCGCAGGCCGCGCCCGTGCTGGTGCAGCCCGCTGGCCTCTGCGCGGATGAAGCGCGCGAGGAGGCGCTGGCCTTTCACGCGATGGGCGTGCGGCATTTGCTCGTCACGCGGGCCGATATCGCGCGCCGCGGCGCTTCCGTGCTGGCCGCCGCGCGCGCCGGCCTGGCGCTGACCGAAGCCGGTACCGCCGATGCTCTGCAACCGCTCTCCGCCGCCTGGCTCGCGGCCCGCTGGAAGGACGTATCATGGACGTGAAGGGGCGCGTGATCGCCATCGCCTCGGGCAAGGGGGGCGTTGGCAAGACGGTGCTGTCCATCGGCCTGGCCCACGCGCTGGCGGAGGCGGGCGGTCAACCGCTGTTGATCGACGCTGATCTGGGCCTGGCCAATGTCGATGTGCAGCTCGGCCTGCCCGCCTTGCAGGACTTGTCGGATGTGATGTCCGGCCGCGCCGCGCTGTCGCAGGGCGGTTTCGCGCATCCGGCCGGGTTTCGCGTGCTGCCCGGTCGCTCGGGAAGCGGCAGCATGGCCGCGATGGGCGATGCGGGCCTGGCCGCCATGGGGGCGCTTCTGGCCGAGGCGCGGTGTCGTCACAGCCATATCCTGCTCGACATGGGCGGCGGCGTGGCCCCCGTGCAGCGCCGCCTGGTGGCCATGGCTGACCTGGTGCTGATCGTCGCGACCGAGGAACCGACGAGCCTGACCGACGCCTATGCCGTGCTGAAACTCCTGCGCGCTGATCGCGCCGATGCCGATGCGCGGCTGGTCGCCAACCTGGCCGGTGCCGATGCGGGCCAGCAAGTCTGGCGCACGCTGGACACCGCCGCGCGCCACTTCCTGGGTGCAGGGCTGCCGCTGGCCGGGCGCGTGCGTCGTGACACGCGCGTACCCGACGCCATCCGCCACCAGGCGCCGCTGCTGACGCGCCACCCGAATTGCCGCGCGGCCGAGGATATCCGCGAGCTGGCCCGCAGCCTCATGGGCCCCGTGGCGATAGCAGCGTGAGCGCCGCATCCAGCCCGGCGCGCGCCGCCGGCGGCAATTGGGCCAGCAATTCCGCCTGCATCTGTTCGGCCAGCGGGATGATGGCGGCGTAGGTCCGCGCGCCCTTGGGTGTCAGCGTCAGCAGGGTGCGCCGCGCATCCGCTGCATCGGCGCGGCGCTTCAGCAGCCCTGCCGTTTCCAGCCCCGCCACCGCGCGGCTGACCTTCACCTTGTCCATCGTCGTCAACGCCGTCAGCGCCTTCGCATGCGCCGTGCCGAAGCTGCCCAGCACCGCCAGCACCCGCCATTCCGGAATCGAGATTCCGAACCGCGCCGAATACAGCCGCGCGAAGCGGTCCGACACAGCGCCCGCCGCGACGGCCAGGCGGTAAGGCAGGAACTCGGACAGTGTGAAATTTGACATCGGTTGCATTTGTAACTAATTAGTCCATACGAGCAAGAAGGAAACGCGAGCCATGAGTTTCGCCTCCACGACGGACTTGGCGGAGAAGCACATCTCCTTCGATGAGCTCGGCCCCGGCCTATACGCCTATACCGCCGAGGGCGATCCGAATTCCGGCGTCATCGTCGGCCGCGATGGCGTGGTGGTCGTGGACGCGCAAGCCACGCCCATCATGGCCGCCGATGTGCAGCGCCGCATTGCCGCCGTTACTGCCCTGCCGGTGAAACAGGTGTTGCTGAGCCATTATCACGCTGTGCGCGTGCTCGGTGCATCCGGCTATCCCGCGCATTCCGTCATCTGTTCCGACGCCACGCGCGACCTCATCGTCGAACGCGGCGCGCAGGATATGGACAGCGAGATCGGCCGCTTCCCGCGCCTGTTCCGCGGCCGCGAATCGATCCCCGGCCTGACCTGGCCGACCACCACCTTCCACCGCCGCATGACGCTGTGGCTGGGCGAGCGCGAGGCGCAGATCATCCATATCGGCCGCAGCCACACGGCCGGTGACACGGTGGTTTGGCTGCCCAAGGAAAAGGTGCTCTTCGCCGGTGACACGGTGGAATTCGGCGCCACCCCTTACTGCGGTGACGCGCATTTCGCCGACTGGCCCGCCACACTCGCCGCCGTGCGCGAACTGGGTGCGGAAAAGCTGGTCCCCGGCCGTGGCCGCGCATTGCTGACGCGCGCCGATGTCGAACAGGGCATTGCCGAGACCGCCGCCTATACCGGTGACCTTTTCGCCGTCGCCCGCCGCGCCGCCGAGCGCGGCTGGACGCTGAAGCAGTGCTACGATGAAGCCATGGCCGCGCTGCGCCCCAAATACGGGCATTGGGTGATCTTCGAGCACTGCATGCCGTTCAACGTCTCCCGCGCCTATGACGAAGCTTCCGGCATCGCGCATCCGCGCATCTGGACCGCGGAGCGCGACATCGCGATGTGGGCCGCGCTCGAACGCGGTGAGCCGATGAAGAGCGCTGAGGTCCATTGAGCTTCATCCAGCCGCGCTACGCCGCTGCCGCCCCGCGCGCCGCCGAAGAGGACGCGCCGATCGTGATTGTGGGCGGCGGCCTCGTCGGCCTGACCGCCGCGCTGGACCTGGCGCAACACGGCCTGCGCAGCGTCGTGCTGGATGATGACGACACGGTCAGCGTGGGTTCGCGGGCCATTTGCTTCGCCAAGCGCACGCTGGAAATCTATGGCCGCCTGGGCCTGGGCGCGCGCTTCCTGGACAAGGGCATCACCTGGAACACGGGCCGCGTCTTCCACCGCGACCGGGAGGCTTACAGCTTCAATCTGCTGCCCGAGGAAGGCCACGAATACCCCGCCTTCGTGAACCTGCAGCAGTACTACGCGGAAGCCTGGCTGGTCGAAGCCTGCGCCGCCACCGGCCTGGTCGATCTGCGCTGGCGCAACGCGGTCACCGCGATTGACGGCACGCGCCTGTCCGTCAGCACGACGGCCGGCGACTACACCCTGCACGCCGATTGGATCCTGGCCTGCGACGGCGCGCGCAGCGTCATCCGCCGCGCGCTGAACCTGCCCTTCGACGGGCAGGTCTTCCGCGACCGCTTCCTGATCGCCGATGTCCGCATGCAGGCGCCATTCCCCACCGAGCGCTGGTTCTGGTTCGACCCACCCTTCCACCCCGGCCAATCCGTGCTGCTGCACAAGCAGCCCGACGACATCTGGCGCATCGATTTCCAACTCGGCTGGGACGCCGACCCCGACGCGGAGAAAGACCCCGCCCGCGTACGCGCCCGCGTCACCGCCATGCTGGGCGACACGCCCTTCGAACTGGAATGGGTCAGCATCTATACCTTCCGCTGCCGGCGGATGGGCAGTTTCCGCCACGACCGCGTCTTCTTCCTGGGCGATGCCGCGCACCAAGTCTCACCCTTCGGTGCGCGCGGCGGCAATGGCGGCGTGCAGGACGCCGATAACCTGTGCTGGAAACTGGCCGCCGTACTGCGCGGAGATGCGCCCGAATCCCTGCTCGACAGCTACGATGCCGAGCGCATCCCGGCCGCCGACGAGAACATCCTGAACTCCACCCGCAGCACGGATTTCATCACGCCCAAGAACGACGCCGCGCGCGCCTATCGTGATGCCGTGCTGGAACTCTCCGCGCAGCACGCATTCGCGCGGCCCTTGGTGAATAGCGGCCGTCTCTCGCGCCCCCATATCGGCTACGGCATGCCCGCGCCCGATGCGCCGGTGCTGCGCGATGGCGCGTCCGATTGGCTGTTGCGCCATCTGGGCCGCGACTTCTGTGTGCTGTCTCGCGGCGACGCGCCGGCCACGCCGCTGCGCGCCGTCACTCTCGGCAGCGACCTGGAAGACCATTCCGGCCTCGCCGCCGCGCGCTATGATCTGGCCCCAGGCCAAGCGGTTCTCATCCGCCCTGACCAGCACATCGCCGCGCGCTTCGTCGCGACCGATGCCGCCGCCATCCGCGCCGCGCACGCCGCCGCGCTCGCGGCATGACCGCCGCTCGCCACATGGCTGACCCGCGGATGCACAACGCGGCCGTGCCGGCCACGACGATCCGACGGTGACCGCATGATCCCCGACCCCGACGCCTTCTACGCCGCCCTGATGGACGCCCACCGCGACCTCTCCCCCGCGGAGTCGCGCAGACTCGACGCCAAGTTGGTGCTGATCCTGGCCAATCATGTCGGCGATATGCGCGTGCTGCTCGACGCCATCGCCTTGGCAAAGGCCGCGCCCCGCGCTTGACTGCGCGGCAAGATGGAAACGCTCCCGCTCAACGGCATTCGTGTTCTGGACCTGACGCTTGCCCGCGCCGGCCCCACCTGCGTGCGGCATCTGGCCGATTGGGGCGCTGACATCATCCGCGTCGAACCACCGGGCAATAATGATGGTTTCGGCGGCCCGCGCGATGGCTTCGACTTCACCAACCTGCACCGCAACAAGCGCAGCATCGCGCTCGACCTCAAGCACCCGGAGGGCCATGCCGCCTTCCTGAAACTGGCCGCCACCGCCGATGTGGTGGTCGAGAACATGCGCATGCAGGTGAAGCATCGCCTGAAGATCGGCCCCGATGAATTGCACGCGGTGAACCCACGGCTGGTTTATGCCTCCATCTCCGGCTTCGGCCAGACCGGCCCCTATTCCAAGCGCGGCGGCGTGGACCAGATCGCGCAGGGGCTTGGTGGCCTCATGTCCATTACCGGCGAGCCCGGCCGCGGCCCGATGCGCGTGGGCATCCCGATCGATGATCTGACGGCGGGCAATCTTCTCGCGCTCGGCGTCATGATGGCGCTGTTCGAACGCGTGAAGACCGGCCGCGGCCGCTGGGTGCACACTTCGCTGCTGGAAGCGCAGGTCTTCATGCTGGACTTCCAGGCGACGCGCTGGTTACAGGATGGCGAGGTCGCCGGCCAGGCCGGCAATGACCACCCGGTCAACACGCCGATGGGCGTCTTCCCCGCCGCGGACAAGCCGATCAACATCGCCGCGTCGTCACCCAAGCTTTGGGAAGTCTTCTGCCGCACCGCCGGCCGCGAGGACTGGCTCGCCCGCCCCGAATGGTCCACGCCCCAGGGCCGCACCAAGGACCGCCCCGCTCTGAATGCCGCCATCAGCGAGGAAACCCGCAAGCACCCCGCCGAATGGTGGATCGACAAGCTTGAGGAAGCCGGCATCCCCTGCGGCCCGGTGAACAATATCCGCGAGGTCTTCGAGGACCCGCAGGTGCAGCATCTCGACATGGTCTGGCAGGTGCCGCACGGCGAACGCGCGCTGCCGGTGGTCGCCACACCGCTGAACATCGAGGGGCTCGCGCCCGGCATCCGGCAAGGCGTGCCCGCACTCGGCGCCGATGCGGATGGCGTCCTGGCCGAAGCCGGGCTAACGCCGGAACAGATCAAGCAACTGCGCGCATCGGGCGCGCTAGGGAGATAGCAACGTGCAATTCGCTGATGGAAAAATTCTGGCCGATGTGAAGAACGGCGTCGGCACCGTCACCTTCAACCAGCCCGAAAAGCGCAACGCCATGTCCATCTCGATGTGGGATGGTATGGGGGCGGCGATGGACGCCTTCGCGGCCGATGCCTCGGTGCGCTGCGTCGTGCTGGCGGGTGCGGGCGGCAAGGCCTTCGTCTCAGGTGCCGATATTAGCCAATTCGAGAAGAACCGCTCGGACGCGGAAGCACAGAAGGAATACGGCAAGCTGACCCTGGGCGGCCGCGACAAGCTGGCAAATTACCCGAAGCCGGTGATCGCCAAGATTCAGGGCTTCTGCATGGGCGGCGGACTTGGCATCGCCATGTCCTGCGACATCCGCATCGCAGGCGAAGGCAGCGAATTCGGCATTCCCGCCGCCCGTCTTGGCATCGCTTATGGCTTCGACATGGTGAAGAACCTGGTGGCGCTGGTCGGACCGTCGAACGCTCACATGATCCTGATGACCGGCGGCCGCTTCACCGCCGAACAGGCGCTGCAGATGGGCCTGATCAACCAGCTCGTGCCGGCCGCCGAACTGGATGCGACGGTCGATGCGCTGACCGCGCAGTTGGCGATCAACGCGCCGCTCTCGCTGGTGGCGAACAAGCGCACCGTGCGCGCCGTGCAGGCCGATGCCGCCGAGCGCGACCTGGCGGCGATCGACGCCGCCATGAACGCCTGCTTCGACAGCACCGACTATGCCGAAGGCCGCCGGGCTTTCATGGAAAAGCGCAAGCCCGCCTTCACCGGGCGCTGAGCCCGGGGACTACAGCGTCACCTGAGCGATGCGCGCCACCTCACGCCATTGCGTGAGTTCGGCGCGCAGGAAGGCGGCGAAGCCCGGCGACACGCTCCCGGCCACCGTGCGCGTCTCGGGCAGCCAGGGAACCCGTGCGCGCGACGCCACCGCCACCGCCTTCAGACGCCCGGCGCGGATATTCGGCGGGGCGGAGGCGCTGTCGGCCATCATGTGCGCCGCGCTGGCGGGACCGGCGGTTGCGAGGTCGATGGTCCTGCTGCGGGCCAGTGTCACCAACTCCTCCGGCGTGTTGGCCGGCAGCGAGGGGTGGGCGACCAGCGCGAGTGGCACCTGCACCAGATTGGTGATGGCGGCGAAGTCGCGCTGCGGGTCATAGGGCACGTGCTGCATGACGGCGGGGTTCACCGCCAGCGGCCCGGTGGACCCGGCGATCAGCATGTAGCCATCCGCCGGTGACCCTGCGCCGGCCTCCAGCGCGGCTACGCCGGCACCGCTCGCGCGGTTCTCCACCACCACGCGCTGCGGCCACCGGCGACAGAGTTCATCAGCCAGCAGGCGCGTCACGATGTCGGTGGACTGGCCGGGCGGGAAGGGCACGATGATCCGCAACGGTCGCTCCGGCCAAGCAGGCGGTGCCAGCGCGGCAGGCGCGGCAAGGGTTGCAGCGGACATGGCTTTGAGCATCGCGCGGCGATGGTGCATGACATTTCGCCCAGCGGGCCGTTGGGGCCTCTGACATGCGATCGGGCGATGTGGCGCGTTGATTGACAGGTCCAAGCGGCGGCACCGACTATTCCTCCAAAAGAGGAACACGCTCATGCAACGCCGCACCCTGGCCGCCCTATTCGCCGCCCCTTTGGCCGCACCTGCCATCGCCCGCGCCCAGGCCGATTGGCCGCAGCGGCCGGTCACCATCCTGGTGCCGTTTGTCGCCGGCGGCCCTTCGGATCTGGTGGCGCGCGCCATTGCACTGAAGCTGCCCGAACGCATCGGTGGCCAGGCGGTGGTGGTGGAGAACCGGCCGGGCGCCAATGGTACGGTGGCGTCGCAATTCCTCGCGCGGCAGACTCCGGATGGGCATGTGCTGATGGTGGGTTCCATCGGCGTCTATGCCATCAACACCGCGCTACGGCCGAACCTGGGCTATGATCCGGTGCGGGATTTCACGCCCATCACGCTCGCGGTCACCACGCCCAATGTGCTAGTGGTCAACCCTGCGCGGGTGGATGTGCGCACGCCGGCGGAATTCATCACCTGGCTGCATGCGAATGGCGCGCGCGCGTCCTATTCCACCAGCGGTGTGGGCAGTTCCGACCAGCTCACCACCGAGCTCTTCAAGCTGCGAACGCAGACGGATGCCACGCACATCCCCTACCAGGGTGGCGCGGCGGCGGCGACGGCGTTGCTCGCGGGCGATGTGCAGCTCTCCTTCCAGAATCTCGGCACCGTGGCGGGGCATATTGCCGGCGGGCGGCTGCGCGCGATCATGGTGACGGGCCAGCAGCGCCACCCCGTGCTGCCCGATGTGCCGACTGCGGTAGAAGCGGGCTTCGCCGATTTCGTTGTTACCTCCTGGCAGGCGGTGATGGCGCCCGGCAGCATGGCGCCCACGCTGCATGCGCGCGTGACGGATGCCGTGCGCGGCGCGCTGGACCATCCCGAAACCCGCCAGCGCCTCGGCGCCATTGGTCTCGATGTGGTGGCCAATGCGCCGGCCGAATACAGCGCTTTCCAGCAGTCCGAAATCGCCCGCTGGCGAGAGGTGGTGCGCGTGGCCAATATCCGCCCGGAGTGACGCCTGCGTGAATTCGCGCGCGCGCGCCGTTTTCGGGCTATACTGAGCTCATGTTGCGCATCATCGCCCGTCCGCCCGCTGCCTGCGAGGAGGAAGTCGCCGACCGCCTGGAACTGGACATCCTGCCCGACCCGAGCGGACGCCCCGATCCATCGGCCTGGGCCAATCGCGACACTGCCTGGCCCGCCCGCCTGAACGGCGCCCAAGGTGATCTGGTGCACGACACCGCCGGCTGGCTGCTGCGCCTGGCCGAACCGGGTGCCGCGCTGGATGACGTTCCGGCGCATCTCGTGAGTTTCCCCGATGGTTCGCTGCGCCCCGGCGCGGTGCTGAGCCTGCGCGCGCCCGATGGCACTGAAACCGCCTGGAGGGTGGTCGCTGTGGAGTAGCGCGCGTCGCGTTTCCGCATTATGCCGGGCCGCATCCAGACCGGGATGCCTGCCATGAATCGCCGCAGCCTTTTCGTGTTGCCTGCGCTTGCCGCGCCTGCGGCGCGCGCGCAGGCCGCCTGGCCCGAACGGCCGGTGCGGATGATTGTGCCCTTCCCCGGCGGCTCCACGCCCGATACTGCCGCGCGGGTGCTGTCGCCACACTTCCAGGAGGTCTTCGCCCAACCCTTCGTGGTGGAAAACCGCGCCGGCGCGGGCGGCAATATTGGCACGGATGTGGTCGCCAAGGCGACGGATGGGCACATGCTGGGTGTCTCGATCAACGGGCCGCTGGCCACCGCGCCGGCGCTGTTCCCTAACCTGCCCTACAGCCCCGAGCGCGACATCGCGCCCATCTCGCTGCTGGTGCGCACAGGGCAGGTGTTGGTGGTGCATCCGTCCTTGCCGGTGAATAATCTGGAGCAGTTCGTGGCGCATCTGCGCGCCAATCCGGGGCGGGTTTCCTATGGCTCGGTGGGCCCCGGTTCGGGCGGGCATTTGGCCATGGTGGACCTGTTGGCGCGCACCGACACGCAGGCGGAGCACATCCCCTATCGCGGCTTTCCGCAGGCCGTCCTGGACCTGGTCGCAGGCCGGATCCAGGCGATGATCGTGATCGCATCGGGCATCCTGCCGCAGGTGCGTGAGGGCCAGGCGCGGGCAGTGGCGGTGACATCGGCCACGCGGCTGGCGCAATTGCCGCAGGTGCCGACGCTGACCGAACTGGGCCTGGCGGGTGCCGACAGCTATGCCTGGATCGGACTGATCGGGCCTGCGACCATGCCCGCCGAGCGCGTCGCGCGCCTATCGGCCGAGGCGCAGCGCGCGCTGGCCAATCCCTCCGCGCGCGAACGGCTGGAGAATGCGGGCTTCCAGATTAGCGCCAGTACGCCTGATGCCTTCCGCAGCTTCATCGCCGCCGAGGCGCAGCGTTGGGGCGGGCTGATCCGCCGCAACAACATCCAGCCGGACCAATGAGCATGACCGAATTGCCTGACCGTCTTTCCACCGACCCCGCCAGCCCCTTCCACAATGCCGAATTGCTGGAGAAGGGCGTGGGCATCCGCTTCAACGGGCAGGAGAAGACGAATGTGGAGGAGTATTGCGTCTCCGAAGGCTGGGTGCGGGTGTCGCTGGGCAAGACGGTGGACCGGCGCGGCAAGCCGATGACACAGTTGTTGCGCGGGACGGTGGAGGCTTATCTGCGCTGAGCGCCGCCCCACTTCCACGCCCGCGAATCCGCCGTTACACCCTGCGCAAACCACATCCTGAGGAGACGGCGATGATCATGCACGAGGTGAAAGTCCACCCTTCCAAGGCGCTCCTGAAGCGCGAAGACCAGTTGGCGTGGAAGATCGCCGGTGTGGCGACCGATAAGGTCGCGGTCCAGAAGGATGTACAGGAGATGATCATCAACCGGATCATCGACAACGCCTCGGTCGCGATCGCCGCCATCAACCGCCGCCCCGTCGTCTCCGCGCGCGGCATGGCGTTGGGCCACGCCAAGAAGGGCGGCGGCACCGTCTTCGGCATGCCCGCCAGCTTCACCGCCAGCCCCGAATGGGCGGCCTGGGCCAATGGCACCGCGGTGCGCGAACTGGACATGCACGACACCTTCCTGGCCGCCGATTACTCGCACCCCGGCGACAACATTCCGCCGATGCTGGCCGTGGCGCAGACCATGGGCAAGTCCGGCCGCGACCTGATCCGTGGCCTGGCCACCGCTTACGAAATCCATATCGACCTGGTGCGCAGCATCTGCCTGCATGAGCACAAGGTGGACCATATCGCGCATCTGTGCCCCGCGGCCGCGGCGGGCCTGGGCACCATGCTCGGCCTGAAGCAGGAGGTGGTGTTCCAGTCGGTGCAGCAGGCGCTGCACACCTCCGTCTCCTTCCGCCAGTCGCGCAAGGGCGAGATCAGCAGCTGGAAGGCCTATGCGCCCGCCCATGCCGGCAAGCTGGCCGTCGAGGCTGTGGACCGCTGCATGCGCGGCGAAGGCGCCCCCAGCCCGATCTATGAGGGCGAGGACAGCGTCATCGCCTGGGTGCTCTCGGGCCGCACGCAGGCCGACAGCAAGGGCCGCAAGACCGTCTATGACCCCACCTACTACCATGTGCCGCTGCCCGCAGCCGGCGAGCCCAAGCGCGGCATCATGGACAGCTACACCAAGGAACACAGCGCCGAATACCAGTCGCAGGCGCTGATCGACCTGGCCTTCCGCATGCGCGAATCCATCAAGAGCTTCGACGCGATCGAGAAGATCATCATCCACACCAGCCATCACACGCATTACGTGATCGGCACCGGTGCGAATGACCCGCAGAAGATGGACCCCAAGGCCAGCCGCGAAACGCTGGACCATTCCATCATGTATATCTTCGCCGTTGCCCTGCAGGATGGCCGCTGGCACCATGTGGACAGCTACGCGCCCAAGCGCGCCGGCCGCGCCGACACGGTGCGCCTGTGCCACAGCATCGAACCGCGCGAAGCCCCCGAATGGACCGAGCGCTACCATTCGAAGGACCCGGACACGCTGGCTTTCGGCGGCCGCGTGGAAATCCTGTTCAAGGATGGCAGCAAGCTGGTCGATGAACTGGGCGTGGCCAACGCGCACCCGCGCGGCGCGCGGCCCTTCGGGCGGGATCAGTACATCCATAAGTTCCGCACGCTGACCGATGGCATCATCACCGCCAAGGAATCGAACCGCTTCCTGGAGATGGTGCAGAACCTGGCGAAGCTGCCGGCGGGCGAGTTGGGTGGGCTGAACGTGGCCCTGCCCAAGGGCGCGCTGCTGGAGAGCAAGCCGGGGATTTTCTGACGCGTAACGCGCCCGCGGCGGTTGGAGGCTGATCCGCGGAGGTGGCTACACCGGAGCGGTGAATCAGCCTCCGGTGCTGCCCGGGCGCGTTTCACCCTCGATGCGTCCATCGCGCAGGTTCACCAGCCGGTCGAAGCTGCAGAAGATCTTGTCGTCATGCGTGACCACCAGCACCGCCGCACGCTGGTCGCGCGCTATGCCGCGCAGCAATTCCATCACCACCTGCGCCCGTTCGGAATCGAGCGCCGCCGTCGGTTCATCGGCCAGGATGATGCGCGGTGAATTCGCCAGCGCACGCGCGATCGCGACGCGCTGCGCCTCACCGCCTGACAGCTTGGCCGGCATCGCCACCGCCCGCTTGCCCACCTGCAGATGGTCCAGCAAGGCCCGCGCCCGCACCCGCGCCTCGGCCAGCGGCGTGCCGCCCAGCGTCATCGCCAGCGCCACATTGTCGATCGCGTTCAGGAAGGGCAGCAGGTTGTGGAACTGGAAGATGAAGCCGATCTTCTCGCGGCGCAGCGCGCGCAGATCGCCGCGCGCCCAGCGGCCTTCCCACACCGTCTCCCCCGCCAGGCGCAGCACGCCCGCATCGGGTTCCAGGATGCAGGCCACCACATTCAGCAGGGTGGATTTGCCGCTGCCCGAAGGCCCGCGCAGGCCCACCACCTCACCCGCCTCCACCGTCAGATCGATGTCGGACAGCGCCTGCACCCGCGCCTCGCCACTGCCGAAGCCCTTGGCGATGCCGCGCAGCTCGACCAGTGGTTCACCCATCAGCCCAGCGCCTTGGCGGGGTCGATGCGCAGCGCCGCACGCACGCCCAGCACGCTCGCCAGCAGGCAGATCACCAGCACCACGCCGGCCACGGCGGCCACATCCTCCGGCCCCAGCAGCACGCGGCGGGGGAAGACATCCTTGGCCGAAAGGATCAGCACAGTGGCCAGCGCGAAGCTCGCACCCCCCAGCAGCAGCGCCTGTTGCAGCACGAGCGCGATGATGGTGCGGTCCGGCGCGCCGATCAGCTTCAGCGTCGCGATCTCGCGCAGCTTGTCCATGGTCAGCATGTAGACGATCAGCGCCACGATCACGCCCGAGACCAGCAGCAGCACGCCGGTGAACATGCCCAGCTGCCGCCGCGCGCGTTCCACGACCGATCGCGTCAGCACCTCCTCCTGCGCGGCCGCCGTCATCGCGCCCAGATGCTTCCAGCGCCGCACCGCCAGCGCCACGGCATCGGCATCGGCATGCGGCGAGAGCCGCGCGATCACGGCATTGACCGTATCCTGTGGGCTGCCCGCGGTGCCGCCGGCGACCGCGCGGCGCGCGGCAGGGGCGTTCAGGCGGAATTGTAAATCCTGCGCGTCGCGCAGCATGATCCAGCCCAACGGATCGCCGCCCGAGGAGACGGCGCGCGCCGTCAGCCCCACAACGCGGAAGCGCAGGCCACCCATCTCGACCATCGCGCCCACCGGTTGTCCCGCGCTGCGGTCCAGCACCATTTCCAACCGGCCACGGCTGATGCCGCGCCCCTCGGCGATGGCGGGCGGGCCGCCTGGGCGATCCGGCTCATGGCCCACCACCTGGATGCGCAGCAAGGCGCCCACGCGCTGGCGCCCGGCCTCGTTCAGCACCGCACCAGCAGACGAGGCCGTCGCGGTGCCGGCCGCGCGTGCTTCGACATTCTGGAAGGTGACGCTGCCGGCCGCCGTCACGCCCGCCACCCGCGCCACCGCTTCTCGTGTGTCGCCGCCGATGCGGCTGGCTTCCGCGAAGGGGCCGCGCGTGCCGCCCTCCACCACCCAGAGATCGGCCTGCAAGGCGCGGGCGAGCGACAGTGCCTCATCCACCACGCCGCGATAGATGCCCACCATGGCCAGTGCCACGCCGCGCAACAGCCCTAGCCCGGCGCAGGTCAGCAGGAAGCGGCCCAGCTTGTGGCGGATATCGCGCAGCGCCAGGTTCACGGCGCGGCGCGCGCCGAGCGCCCCTCATGCAGGCCGGGTGGGATGCGCGTGACCACCTGCACCGTGGCCGGCAGCGCGGCATCGATCGCCAGCCGCGCATCCAGGGTGCGCGCGGTGAAGCGGATGGCGCGGCGGCGCAGGCTGCCATCCTCGATGGTCCAGACGGTGCCGGTCGCGCCATCGAAGCCGGTGACGGCTGCCTCCGGCACCAGGCGGGCTTCGGGCAGGCGTCCGGTCTCGATCTCCACCTGCAATTGCTCGCCCAGGATGGGGCGCGCGGGGCAGCGTTCGCAGCGCAGGTTGATGCGGCGTTCTTCGGTCACGCGGTCGCTCTCCAGCCCGATGCGGGCCACGCGCGCGGTGAAGACCTCGCCGGGCAGGGAGCGCAGCCGCACCTCGGCCGCCTGGCCCTCCTGGATCAGGCCTGCGCGGGCTTCGTCCACATGCGCGAGCGCCCAGAGGCTGTCGGGGGCGATCAGCGTGAACACCGCCTCACCGGGGGCCAGCGCGGCGCCGGGTTCGCGCTGCCGTGCGATGACCAACGCATCGAAGGGTGCCACCAGGCTGTGCTTGGCCAGTGTCGTGCGCTCGGCCAGCAGGTTGGCCTGCGCATCGGCCAGCTGCGCGCGCGCCACGGCCAGGTCGGCGCGGGCCAGGTTCAGATCGGCCTGGGCGGCAGCGAACTCGGTTTCGGCCAGTTCCGCGGCTTCCATGCTGGCATTGCCGCGATTGGCCA
>JAPLOK010000293.1 GCA_026400775.1 Alphaproteobacteria bacterium
ACTCCGTGCGCTTCGTGATGCAGGCGGTGGAGGTGGAGGCGCGGCGCCAGATCGAGATTTGGGAGGCGGGCGGCACGGTTGATCAGGAAACCCGGCTGTTCGACACCGCGCGCGGCGTGACGCGCAGCATGCGCAGCAAGGAAGACGCGCATGATTATCGCTACTTCCCCGACCCTGATCTGCCGCCCCTGGTGCTGGAACAATCCTGGGTCGACCAGCTGAAGGCCAGCCTGCCGGAACTGCCCGATGAACGCCGCGCGCGCTACGTCGCGATGGGGCTTTCGACCTATGACGCGCATGTGCTGACCATCGAGCGCGAGACCGCGATCTTCTTCGAGGAAATGGCGCGCGGCCGCGATGCGAAGCTCGCCGCCAACTGGCTGACCGGTGACTATTTCGCGGCGCTGAACCGCTTGAAGCGCACCATCCAGGATCCGCCTGTGCCGGCCGCGCATATGGGACAATTGCTGGACCTGCTCGCGGACAACACCATCAGCGGTAAGATCGCGAAGGATGTCTTCGAGATCATGCTGGAAACCGGCCAGGCGCCGGCCGCCATCGTCGAAGAGCGTGGTATGAAGCAGGTGACCGACACCGGCGCGATCGAGGCCGCGGCCGCTGCCGTGCTGGCCGCCAACCCGGACAAGCTCGCCGAGTTCCGCTCGGGCAAGGACAAGCTATTCGGCTTCTTCGTCGGCCAAACGATGAAGGCGATGGCCGGCAAGGGGAACCCGGCGCTGGTCAATGATGTGCTGAAGAAAATGCTAGGCTGAGTCGCCCGCGACAAAGCCCGACGCCCAGGCCCACTGAAAATTATAGCCGCCAAGCCAGCCGGTCACATCCACGGCCTCGCCCACGACGAACAGGCCTGGCACCTCGCGCGCCTGGCAGTCGCGCTGCTGCAAGGCGCGCGTGTCCACGCCGCCGGCCATGACTTCGGCCTTGGCATAGCCTTCCGTGCCCGAGGGGGTCACGCGCCATTGGCGCAGCATCGCACCCAGCTCGGTCAACGCCCGGTCCGGCACATCGGCCATCGGACGCGCAGGCAGATGCGCCGCCGCCAGCGCTTGTGCCAGGCGCGCCGGCAGGAAGGCGCCGAGCGCCGTCTGCGGCTGCACGCGGGGCTGTTCGCGCTTGGCACGCAGCAGCAAAGCATCCGCATCCGGCGCCAGCGTCAGCGTGACATCTCCGCCTTGCCAATAGGAGCTGATCTGTAGAATCGCCGGTCCCGACAGGCCGCGATGGGTGAAGAGCATCGCTTCCTCGAAGCGGCGCTTGCCGATCGCGGCGGTGATGGGCAACGACACGCCGGCCAAGGGCTGCATCAATTCCAGCAGCGCGCCATCGAAGGTCAGTGGCACCAAAGCGGGGCGCGGCGGCACCACCGCCAGGCCGAACTGCCGCGCAAGACGCATCGAAAGATCCGTGGCCCCCATCTTGGGAATGGACAGCCCGCCCGTGGCCAGAACCAACGCCGGCGCGGTCACGACGCCGCGGGGCGTTTCCACGTTGAACTCCGTCCCACGGGTCACCGCGCCAATGCGCTGCCCCAGGCGCAACTCCACACCCGCAGCCGCGCATTCATCCAGCAGCATCTGCACGATCGCGCGCGCCGAGCCATCGCAGAACAACTGCCCGAGCGTCTTCTCGTGAAACGCGATGCCATGCCTGCGCACCAGCGCCACAAAATCCGCGGCCGCGTATCGCGCCAGGGCCGATTTGGCGAAGTGGGTATTGGCGCTGATGAAGCGGTCCGGCGCACAGTGCATGTTGGTGAAATTGCAGCGCCCACCGCCGGAGATCAGGATTTTCTTGCCCGCCTCCTCCGCATGGTCCAGCAGCAGCACACGCCGCCCGCGCTGGCCGGCGCGCATGGCGGCGAACATGCCCGCCGCCCCAGCACCCAGCACGACGACATCGAAGCGTTCCGTCACGTGAGGTAGGCGCCGCCATTCACATGCAAGGTCTGGCCGGTGATCTGCCCACCTTCCGGCCCGGCCAGGAAACGCACCATGCGCGCAATGTCATCCACGCTCGCCTTGCGGCCCAGCGGGATGCCACTGTCGCGCCCGAGCCCCTGCGGCATCGCGCCGGCCGAGGCGCCGCGCACGGTGTCCACCGCACCAGGCGCCACGGAATTCGCGCGGATGCCATGTGGCGCGAGTTCCACCGCCAGCGCGCGCATCAGCCCTTCGAGCCCCGCCTTGCTGGCCGAGACATGCGCGCGCTGCGGCGTGCCGAGATGCGTCGATATGCCCGACAGCGCGACGATGGCGCCGCCACCGCGCGCGACCATCAGCGGCGCGGCATGCCGCGCCAGCAGAAACGCACCGTCCAGCGCGACGGAGAGGATTTCGCGCCATTCGGCGAAGCTCATCTCCAGGAAGGCCGTCTGCCGCCGCAGCCCCGCATTGCACACGAGAATATCTAGCGCGCCAATCCGCGCCATCATCGCCGTGACCGCGGTTTCATCGCCGACATCGGCGATCTCTGCGCGCGCCTGGCCGCCTTGCGCGTTGATCTCTGCCACCACCGCATCCACCGCCGCGCTGTCGCTGCGGCCATTCACCACCACCGTCGCGCCATCGCGCGCCAGGTGCAGCGCTATGGCGCGGCCGATGTTCTTGCCAGCGCCACTGACCAACGCGATCTTGCCGTCCAGCGCACCCATGCGAAGCCTCCCGTGAAGTGACGCGCAACATGGCAGTTGGGTGCGCGGCCGTCACTCCATGCGGATGCCGGTGGCGTGCAGCGCCTCGGCGAAGCGGGCACGTTCGGCGGCCAGGAAGGCCACGTATTCGGCCGCCGTGGAGCCGCGCGGATCGGCGCCATTGGCCTGGAAGACGCGCCTCACTTCGGCTTCGGCGATGGCGCTATTGGCGGCGCGGTTGATCGCCTCGAGCACCGTGGGCGGCGTGCCTGCGGGTGCCACCAAGCCCACCGTGTTCGACATGTCGAATCCCGAGAGCCCGAGTTCGCTCAGCGTCGGCACATCCGGGATCGCGGGCATGCGGCGAGGTACCGCGACAGCGAGAATCCGCAAGCGTTCCTGCCGTGCCTGCGCCAGCACAGGCGGCAGGCCCGAGACCACCGCCTGCACGGTGCCCGCCACCGCATCCGCCACCGCGGGCGCCGCACCGCGATAGGGAATATGCGCGACATCGATGCCCGCGCGATGCGCGATATAGGCAGCCGTCAGGTGCATCACACCGCCGCTGCCGGAATTGCTGACGCTGATGGCGCCTGGCCGCGCACGCGCCAGCGCCACGAATTCCGCGAAGCTGCGCGCCGGCACCGATGGATGCACCGCCAGCACCACCGGTGTGACACCGAGCAGCACGACCGGCGTGAAATCGCGCTGCGCATCATAGGGCAGGCGCGGCTCCACCAGCGGTTTCAACGCGAATTCCCCGCCATTGGCAAAAAGCAGCGTGTAGCCATCCGGCCGCGCCAGCGCGACGGAATGCGTGCCCACCGTGCCGCCCGCGCCGGAGCGGTTCTCGACGATGATGGACTGGCCCAACGCCTCACCCAGGCGCGGGGCGACGGCGCGCGCCATCAGATCCGAACCGCCACCCGGCGGGAAGGCGACGACCAGGCGGATGGGGCGCGCTGGCCATGCCTCCTGCGCAAAGGCGGGCGCTGCCAGCGGCGACGCCAGGAGCGCGCGGCGCTTCATGCAGGTGGCGGCGTATAGGCCGCGCGTTCACGTTTGCGGATTTCCTCCTCGCCGCCATAGCGCGCCATCCAGGCGCGCTGGTCGGCCTTGGCGGCGGCATCCACGGCGACAGGGTCAAGCATGGCGAAAAGCCGCGCGCGCATCTCCGCCAGGATCGGCGCGGCGTCGGGTGTGGCTGCGATGTCGTGCAGTTCCTCGGGGTCGGCCTCCATGTCGAAAAGCTGCGGCGGGCAGTCGATGTAATGCACGTACTTGTGCCGCAGCGAGCGCAGCATGAAGGAGCCGCCCGGCACATAGGTGTGCAGTTGCGACAGCGCCGCGCGGTCTTCATCCGGTGCGGCCGCCAGCGCGACCAGCGATCCGCCGGGCAAATCGGCGGCCGCATCCGCCGCGCCGGTTTCCAGCAGGCAGGTTGCGGCAACATCCAGCAGCGTGACCGGCGTGCGCGAGACATGCCCCGCCGGCACATCGGCGCCGGCGATGATCATCGGAATGCCTGCACTTTCCTCATACATGGTGCATTTGCCCCAGAGCCCGCGCGTGCCGAGGTTGTCTCCATGATCGGATGTATAGACAATCCGCGTATCGGCGGCCTGGCCGCTGTCTTCCAGCGCGCGCAGGATCTTGCCAATGTTTTCGTCGAGGAAGGAGACCAGGCCGTAATACCCGGCCAACGCGCGCTGCAGGTCGCCATCCTTGAAGTGGCGATAGTGATCCGACCGATGCCCGAAGGCGCGCAACCACGGATGCGGCAGCCGCTCTTCCAGCGGGGCGTTCCACAGCTTCGGCACCGGCAAGTCCTGGCGGGCGTAGCGATAGAAGTGCTCAGGCGGCGCGGTCAGCGGGAAATGCGGCGCGACCATCGAGACGAACAGAACCCAGGGCTTTTCGCCGCGCGGCACCTCATACAGCCAGGTCTGCGCAGCGGCGCAGACACGACGGTCATAGAGGGTGTATTCGCTCTCCCCCGGCCCCGCCTGCGCCAGCAATTTCTTCGCCGCAGTCTCACGCACATCCGCCGGGTCGCGGATCAGCATCGTCACATCGCCGGTGCCGTTGGTGATCTGCATCGGCAGGATCATTTCCGACAGGCCGTAATCCTGCCCGGCGTGTCCCTGGTAGTGCAGCTTGCCGATGCTGGCGACGCGATGCCCGCGGTCGCGCAGCGCGCGCGCCCATGACCCTTGGGTGCCGTCATAGGCAATCGCGTTGTCCCAGCAGCGCGAGACATGCACGGGCTGCCCGGTTGCGAATGCGCCGCGCGCCGGCACGCAGATGGGCGAGGGTGTGTAGGCCGCCGTGAATCGCGTCCCGCGCGCGGCCAGCGCGTCCAGGTTCGGAGTGTGCACGATCGCATCGCCGGCATGGCGCATGATGCGGTTGTTGTGCTCGTCCGACATGATGACGAGCAGGTTCTGTGGCTTGGACATCGCGCTTCCTTTTGCGCGATGTTCCGCCCCGGTCAGCCGATGGTCAAGCCAGCACGTCCGCCGGGCTGTCGATCAGCAATTCGTCGCCCAGTTCGCGACCCATGCGCGGGCCATCCTTCACGCTGCCCTCGACTGTGCGGCGCAGCACGAAGCTGCCATCCGCGCGCGCGATCAAACCGGTGATGCGCATACGCCCACCGCCCAGCAGCACCGCATGCGCTCCGACCGGCGTGCGGCAATTGCCATCCACCGCGTGCAGCAGCGCACGTTCCGCATCCGCGGCGTGGCGCGAGGGGATGTCACCGATGGCGCCGAGCAGTTCCATCATCTCGCCGTCATCCTCGCGGCAGGTGATGCCGATGATGCCCTGACAAGCCGCGGGGACCATCACGGATTCATCGAGGATGATGTCCGCCTCGCGCTCCAGACCCAGGCGGTTCAGCCCGGCGATCGCCAGCAGCGTGCCGGCGATGTGGCCATCATGCACGCGCGTCAGCCGCGTCTGCACATTGCCGCGCAGCATGCCGATGCGCAGGTCCGGCCTGGCTGCCAGCAGTTGCGCCTGGCGCCGCACTGAACAGGTGCCGATCAGCGCGCCGTAAGGCAGCGAGGCCAGCGGGTCCTGCGGGTCCACGGAGTTCTCCATGCCCGCTCCGAGCACCAGCGCATCGCGCGGGTCTTCGCGCTTCAGCACGCAGGCCAACACGATGCCGGGTGGCATCTCGGTCTCGAGGTCCTTCAGCGAATGCACTGCCATGTCCACGCGGCAATCGAGCAGCGCTTCATGGATTTCCTTGGCGAAGAGGCCCTTGCCGCCGATCTCCGCGAGGCGGCGCGACTGGATGATGTCGCCGCTGGTGGAGATCTGGGTCTCCTCGAACATGTTTTTCCCGTGCAGCACGGGGCAGAAGCGCGAGGCCTGCGCGATGAACTCGCGCGTTTGCCAAAGCGCCAGCGGCGAGCATCGCGTGCCCACGCGCATCGGCAGGTCGCGATGGTGCGGTCGCACCATATGGCCGGTGTCCCAGCTCTCGGTCTGGAAGCGGGAGGATGTGTCGGTCATGTTGCTCATGCGCGTGCCAGCCCCAGAAGGTGTGCGAGGTCTTTGAAGAAAACTTTGACATGGGCCAAAGGATCGCGACGAACGAGCGTCTTGTTCATGTAGCCCTCCCATGTCAGCCGTTGCACGTCAGGGTCGCGGCACATCTTTACGAAGCGCTCGCGCGTCCAGTCGTTCCTGTACCAAAAGGTCTGCATGATCCCGAGGATCCAGAAGACCTTGCCGTGATCCTTCATGAAGATGGCGCGTGCGGTGGCCAGTTGCCGCGCATCGCCAGTTTCCAGAAGCTTCGCCGCTGCCACCGCCGCCAACCTGCCGCCCAGCATCGCGTAGTAGATGCCCTCGCCGCTCGCGGGCGCAACCACGCCCGCGGCATCGCCGGCGAGAACGACATCACGCTTGTTGTCCCAGCGCTTCAGCGGCTTCATCGGGATCGGCGCGCCTTCCTTGCGAAGGGTGCGCCAACCGGTCATGCCCAAACGCCCGCGAAGGTCACCGATGGAACCGCGCAGGGAAAAACCCTTCCGCGCGCTGCCGGTGCCGATGGAGAAGGTCTCGCCATGCGGGAAGACCCACGAATAGAAGTCAGGCGAGTGCTTGCCCTCATAGATCACGTCGCAACGGCGCGGATTCCAATCGGCGCTGCGCGGTGTCTCGACGATCTCGTGGTAGGCGAAGACGCATTTCGGCGGCTTCTGGTCGGGAATCGCCTGCGCCGCCACCTGGCTGCGCGCGCCATCCGCGCCGATCACGCAGCGCGCACGAACCGCGACACGCTCGCCACCACCTTTCGGCGTGTATTCCACGACCGCTAGCCCCTCGCTGTCGCGGCCCAGCTGTTCGAAATTCCCGCGCCGCCATTCGGCGCCATTCTCCGCGGCACGCTCGCGCAGCCATTCGTCGAAATGCTCGCGATCGACCATGCCGACGAAGCCGTTCTCGACAGGCATGTCCACCTCACGCCCCTTGGGCGAGATGATTCGCGCGCAATTCACGCGCGCGACGATCTGGCTGTCCGGGATGTCGAAATCGCGGATGGCACGCGGTGGTATCGCGCCACCACAGGGCTTTATGCGCCCCGCCTTGTCCAGCAGCAGGACATGATGCCCCGCGCGGGCCAGGTCATCCGCGGCGGTCGCGCCCGAAGGCCCGCCTCCGACCACGATGACATCGTAGGTCTCCATCATGCGCGTACTCCTTCCGGCAGGACGCGGCGCGGATCAGCGCCGACGCGATAGGCAAGAACGGCGGCGGCGACGAAGATCAGCGCCTCCACCACGAAAACCAAGCCATAGGCCGTGGGCGCGCTGCCAGTGACGGCGCGCACGAGATCAACCAGCACCGTGCCGAGCAACCCGCCCAGCCCGAAGGCGATGGCCTGCGCCGCGCCCCACAACCCCATCCGCATGCCCGCGCGCTCTTCGCCGTCGCGACCGGCGAGCTGCATCATCGATGCGATGGCGGCCGCCGCGAATGCGCCGTTGCCGATACCCAGCAGGAAGAAGCCCGCACCCAGCGGAAAGCCGGGCCGTGCGCCGGCCAGAACCGCCAGCACCAGTGCGGAAAAGATGCAGCCACCCACGCGCCAGGCGCGCAGCGAACCGAAGCGCCCGCGCCCGAGCGAACCGGCCAGCGCCACCAGCACCATGCCCAGCGCCACGCCAGCATGCTGCTGCCCCGCGAGCGCGGTTGATTGACCGATGGTCAGGCCGAAGACCTCGCCGGCGAAGGGTTCCAGCACCAGGTCGGCTGTCGCATAGGCCAGCATCGAGACGAAGACGAAAATGGTGAACTGCCGTGATGCCGCTTCCGCCCAGACATGGCGCAGCGCCTCACGGAACGGCACGTCCGAACGGGCCTTGGCGCGCATGCCGGTCTCCACGCCCCAGACCGCGACGCAGGCCAGCAGGAAGGCCGCCAGGCAGATGCCCGCGACCACGCCCAGCAGGCGTTCCGGCGAGAACGGATCCAGCAACCGGCCCGCGATGGTCGCGGTGATGGCGAAGCCTGCGATCATCATCAGCCACACGATGGTGCCGGCTGCCGCGCGCCGTGCCGGCGCGACCTCAGCCGAGAGCAATGTCAGCAGTGCGGTGCCCGCGGCACCCACGCCCGCACCCACCAGCAGAAAGGCCAGCACGGCGGAAGCGGTGCCGATCAGGAAGCCCATCGCGAAGAGGTTGGTCGCCAGCGCCGCACCCGCGCCGCCGAGTGCCAGCAACGCCATGCCGCCGATGATCCATGGTGTGCGCCGTCCACCGGTATCGGCACCATGGCCCATGCGCGGACGCAGCAATTGCATGGCGTAGTGGATGCCGACCAGCAGGCCCGGCAGCGTGGCCGGCAGGGCCATTTCCACCACCATGGCGCGATTGATGGTGCTGGTCGTCAGCACCACGATCGAACCCAGTGCGGTCTGCACCAGCCCCAGGCGGAAAATGCCGATCCAGGACAGCCCCTGCGTCATACCGGCATGCCCCGCACCGCGAAGGCCGCGACCATCATGCCCAGCACGGAGAGCAGCACACCCACAGCATTGTACCAGGGCGCCTGGCCGCGCGGATCGCGCAGCAGCCGCGGCATGGCGAGGAACTGCGCGCCGAGCAGGCCGGCCACGACCAGCGCGTGCCAGGGCGCACCCCAATGCGCCAGCAGTGCAACCACCACCACCTGCGGCAGCGCCATGAACCAGCAGGCCATGCGCGCCGCGCGCTCAGGCCCCAACTGCACGGGCAGGCTGCGCACGCCCATGCGCTTGTCGCCCTCGATCGACTTGAAGTCGTTCAGCGTCATGATGCCATGTAGAGGCCGGCGAGTGCGAACACGTGCCAATGCGGCGCATTGCCGCCGAGCATGACGGCAGCACCGGTGACCCAGGCCAGGCCCTCGTAGCAGATGCCGCAGGTGAGGTTGCCCCACCAGCCATCAGCCTTCATGCGCATCGGCTCAAAGGAATAGGCCCAGGCGAAGGTGATGCCCATGAGCGTGGCGGCCAGCACGACGGGGCCGAGGGCGGCACCCACCAGCACCGAAAGGAAGGTCCAGAACCAGGCGATGATCAGGCCCCAGGAGCCAGGGATTCGCCCGGATGGAATCGGCCTGTTGGGCTCGTTGATCGCGTCCACATGGCGATCCGCCCAGTCATTCATCGCCTGCGACGCAGCGCAGACCAAGGGCCCTGCCAGCAACAGGCCGAGCGCAATCTCACCGATCTTGTCGCTCAGCGGCACGCCCACCGATACCACACCGCAGAGGAAGGCCCAGACCGGCGGAAACCAGGTCACGGGCTTTAGCAATTCCAGCACGGCCAGCGGCGCGGGACGGGCGATGGCGTGACCCGACATCAGCCTTCCTCCTCATTGTCATTGGCATCGCGCCCAAGATCGCCGATCCCGAAGCGGCGCAGTTTCACGTAGAGCGACTGACGCGACAGGCCGAGCATCTCGGCCGCCAGCGCGCGGTTGTCGGAGGAGAGTTCGAGTGCGGCTTCGATGGCCAGCTTCTCGATGACATCCGTGGCGTCGCGCACCAGTTCCTTCAGCGGCACGCGGCCCACCAGTTCGGCGAGGTTCGACGGCGTCATGCCATGCGCGCCGCCATTGGCCGATGGCGCCAGGCGCGGCCCGATATCGCGCAGCGCGAAGCCATAGAGCGGCTGATCCACGCCCGGAATTTCGGACGCAGAGAGCTCCACCCTCGCTTCACCGCCCAGCGCGCCGCGGACCACGGTCTGCAGCAGCCGCACAGGACCGCGCAGGCGCAGATTCGCCAGCAGCACTTCCAGCTCGACTTCCTGGCGGCCTAGGAAACGCGCCAGCGGCTCGCCCTCCACCTGCGCCATGGCTGTCATTTCCGCGAGGCTGAGGAAGGCCTGGTTCGCGCCCAGCACCCGGCCATCGGCGCCGGCCACCACGATCGCGTCAGGCGCGACCTGCAGGAAGGCCGCGAGTCGCGCCTGCGCCTCTGACAGGCGCAGCACCGGTGCCTCACCGGTGGCGATGCGCAGCAGGAAAAGGTGCTGCGAATCCTGACGCACGAGCGACGCGGAGACCAGAGCATCGCGCATCCGGCCGCGCAGCCGCAGGGCGATCTCCTCGGCGCGGCCAGCGGCGCGGGCCTGGCCCAGCAGCGCCGCCAGGCGTTCCTCGCTCGATGCCTCGAACAGCGCGGGCAGGTCGCGCACGCTGCCCGGCAAGGCGCCGATCAGGCGATCAGCAGCGAGGTTGGTCTCGGTGATCGCAAGCGTCGCGGCATCGGCCAGCAGCACAGGCTCGCCGGACATCTGGAACAGCAGGCGATAGCGCGTTTCGGTCTGGCGCAGGCGGCCATAGTCACGCTCGACGGTCTGCAGTGCCTCGACCAGCTGCTGCTGCAGGCCGGTCAACGGGCGCAGGTCGCGCGCATAGAGCACGATATGCCCCTGCCCTGCCGGCGCGCCCGCGCACATGATGGCCATCTGCTGGCCGCGCGGCCTGCCGAGATTAATGTGCCGCGGCCGTGCCGCACCCTGCCGGGCCTCATCGATCAGCGCGCGCGCCTTGGCATGGCTGTCGGGCGCAGCAGCGTCGAGAAAGCCTTGACCCACCAACTCGCGCATGGCGGCCAGGCCCGGTTCCGCTTCACCAAAGCCGAAGGTGACATCGCTAATCATGCCGGAGGATTCCAGCACGAAGACGATGTCAGCCGCGGCCGAGACGAGGCGTGCGGTAGCGCCCGGGTCCAATCCCCGGAACGCGCCCTCCTGTCTCTGCGTTCCCGACACTTTGGTCCTTTCTCTGAGGGTGGGTGTGGCGCGCGGTGCAAGGCGCAGCCAGAAGGGATTGCGCGGCATCGAGCGCGCTGCGGGCACAGGTGGCCGCGGCATCCGCGCCGCAGCGCCGAGCCAGCATGGGGTCCTGCGCCAGCGCCGGGCCGCCAACCAGCACGCGTGGGGCCGGGTGTAGCCGGCGGATCTGGGCGATCAATGCGGCCAACACCCCTTCGGTGCTCTCGCGAGAGACGGAGAAGCCGATCAATGCGGGACGCAGGGCGCGCAATTCGCTGAGCAGTTCATGCGCGTCACGCGGCACGCTGCGGGTCACCATCCAACCGTCACGGATGAGAAACTCGGCGACGATCGACACGCCGAAATCATGCTGCTCACCAGGCAGGGTGGCCAGCAGGATGGAGCGCCGCGGATCCGGCGCCACGACCAGGCCAGGCAGCATTTCGCCAACCCGTGCCGAGAGCGTGCGCAGGCGCCACAGCCCCAGCGTGACCGCGGCGAAGGAGCAGGTGTCGTTCTGCCACATCTCGCCCAGATGCCAGGCCGCAGGCGCGATGACGCGCAGCATCAGCGCTTCGAAGGGCAGGCCGACCGCGACCAGGCGCTGGATCAGGGCCTCGCCCTGGCCGCCACGCGCCAGTTCCTGGGCGAGTTCCACGGCCTCCGGCAGGGGGCCTGCGGCGCCGTGCAGATCGATCAATGCCGGCACGACGCGCTGCCGGATGACCTGGGCCAGCGGCGCGGCGGGGAAGGCGACGGAGAGGGGGGTTGCGTGATCGAGCATGACGTTTCGTTCCATCACTAATATGGGTTCGATCGGGAAACGATGTCAACGTTACTTTACGTCAATCCTGCTTGACAGTGTGATCGCAGGAGGCATACCTTCATCGTTACCGAAGCGGCACATTCCGACCGATGCAATCAACCACCCAACCCGATCGTTACGATCAACACTGGATAGTTCCATGAGCGCATCAACCGGCAGCGAACGCCCGAACAGGAGGGATTGTCAACCAATGCTTTCATCCGCCGTGGACCGCGTCATCGCGCAAATTGACAACAGCCCCTATGGCTACAGCTCCGGTCGAATGACCAGGCGCCACGCCGCGAACCGCAGGCCGGTCTATACGGCCGAGGAACGCGCCCGCCGCGACCGCACGCACTGGACCATGGTGCAGGGCCTTCTGGCGCCCTTCCAATTCGTGGTCTTCGCCGTCTCGCTGGCCCTGCTGGCGCGCTGGCTGCTGACCGGTGAGGGCTTGGCATCGGCCGAGCTTTCGGTCGTGGTGAAGACGCTCGTGCTCTACGCCATCATGGTCACCGGCTCGATCTGGGAGAAGGTGGTTTTCGGCAAGTATCTCTTCGCCGAGTCCTTCTACTGGGAGGACGTCTTCTCGATGCTGGTGATCGGGCTGCACACTGCCTATGTCGGCGCCTTCCTGTTCGGCTGGGGTGACGCGGATTTCCGCATCTGGCTGGCACTCGCCGCCTATGCCGCCTACCTGATCAACGCCGTCCAGTTCGTCATGAAGCTGCGCCAGGCCCGGCAGGAGGCGCGCGCCTGATGTCGGCAGCACTACAGAAAGGCTGCTCCGATGCTCCCGTGCTGTTCGAGCGCGGCCAGCGGGAAGTGTTCTGTGGCCTGACGGGAATCGTCTGGCTGCATCGCAAGATCCAAGACGCCTTCTTCCTCGTCGTCGGCAGCCGCACCTGCGCGCATCTGATCCAGTCCGCCGCCGGCGTGATGATCTTCGCCGAACCCCGATTCGCCACCGCCATCCTGGAAGAACGCGACCTTGCGGGCCTGGCCGATGCGAATGAGGAGTTGGACCGCACCGTGGCGCGGCTGCTTGAGCGCCGCCCGGACATCAAGCTGCTGTTCCTGGTGGGGAGCTGCCCGTCGGAGGTGATCAAGCTCGACCTCGCCCGCGCCTCGCAACGCCTGGATGCGCAGTTCAAGACGCGCGGCGTGCGCGTGCTGAGCTATTCCGGCAGCGGCATCGAGACCACATTCACCCAGGGCGAAGACGCATGCCTGGCCGCGCTGGTGCCGCAGATGGCCCAGAGTGATGCCCCGCAATTGTTGGTCGTAGGCGCGCTGGCCGAAGTGGTGGAAGACCAGTTCGCCCGCCTGTTCCGCGCGATGGGAATCGACAATTTCGCCTTCCTGCCGCCACGCCGCGCCGCCGATATTCCGGCCGTGGGCCGCGGCACGCGCTTCCTGCTGGCGCAGCCCTTCCTGGCCGATACCGCGCGCGCACTGGAAGGTCGCGGCGCACAGCATGTGCCCGCACTGTTCCCGCTCGGCGCGGAAGGCACGAGCGCATGGCTCGCCGCTGGCGCCACTGCGATGGGTGTGGCGCCTGCACGGCTGCGCGAAGCCACTGCCCTCCCCGAACGCCGCTCGCGCGAGGCGCTGGCGCGCATGCGCGAACAGCTCGCCGGCAAATCCATCTTCTTCATGCCCGACAGCCAGCTGGAAGTGCCACTGGCGCGCTTCCTTTCACGCGAACTGGGCATGCGACTCGTTGAAGTCGGCACGCCCTATCTGCACCGCGCGCATCTGGCGCATGAACTGGCAGCACTGCCCGAAGGGACGATGCTGAGCGAAGGCCAACATGTCGAACGCCAGCTCGACCGGGTGCGCGCCGCGCGCGCGGATCTGACCGTGTGCGGCCTGGGCCTCGCCAATCCGCTCGAGGCCGAGGGCCTGCGCACGAAATGGTCCATCGAACTCGTCTTCACCCCGGTGCAGGGCTACGACCAGGCCGCCGACCTGGCCGAGCTCTTCGCCCGTCCCCTGCGCCGCGCCGCGCTGCTGGAGGTCTAGGATGCAGCTGGCTTTCTGGACGTATGAAGGACCGCCGCATGTGGGCGCGATGCGCGTCGCCACCGGCATGCGCAAGCTGCACTATGTGCTGCACGCGCCGCAGGGTGACACCTATGCGGACCTGCTGTTCACCATGATCGAGCGCGACGGCAAGCGCCCGCCCGTCACCTACACCACCTTCCAGGCGCGTGACCTCGGCGGCGACACGGCGGAATTGTTCAAGACCGCCGCGCGCGAGGCCTATGAGCGCTTCAAGCCCGAAGCCCTGCTCGTGGGTGCCAGTTGCACCGCCGAACTGATCCAGGACGATCCCGGGGGCTTGGCGAAAACTGCGGGCTTGCCGGTGCCCGTCGTGCCGGTGGAACTGCCCAGCTACTCCAAGAAGGAGAACTGGGGCGCGGCCGAAACCTTCTATCAGATCTGCCGCGCCTTCGTGCGGCCCGCGACCACGCCCGCGCCGCGCGCGAGCTGCAACATCCTGGGCCCGACCGCGCTCGGCTTCCGCCATCGCGATGATGTGCGGGAGATTCGCGGGCTGTTGGAGTCGCTGGGCGTGCGGGTGAATCTGGTGGCGCCGAATGGTGCGTCACCCACCGACCTGGCGCGCATGACGGAGGCGCATTTCAACGTCGTTCTCTACCCCGAAACCGCGGGCGTCACCGTGGCCTGGTTGAAGCGCACCCATGCCATGCCGCACACCACGACCATCCCGATGGGCGTGGGTGCTACGCAGGATTTCATCCGCGAAGTGGGCGAATTGGCGGGGCTGGACACGAGCGCCGTGGAACAGGCTTCGCGCCTGCCCTGGTATTCGCGCAGCGTGGACAGCACTTACCTGACGGGCAAGCGCGTCTTCATCTTCGCGGACGCCACGCACGCAGTCGCAGCCGCGCGAGTCGCGGCCAAGGAGATGGGTTTCACCGTCTGCGGGCTTGGTACCTACAGCCGCGAATTCGCCCGCGATGTGCGCCAGGCGGCCGCGCTCTACGGCGTCGAGCCACTGATCACCGATGACTACCTGGAAGTGGAACGCGCCATCGCCGAAGCGCAGCCGGAATTGGTGCTGGGCACGCAGATGGAACGCCACATCGCCAAGCGCCTGGGCGTACCCTGCGCGGTGATCTCGGCTCCTGTGCATGTGCAGGATTTCCCCGCGCGATTCTCTCCCGTGATGGGCTTCGAGGGCGCGAATGTCCTGTTCGACTCTTGGGTCCACCCGCTGATGATGGGGCTGGAGGAACATCTGCTGACGATGTTCCGCGACGACCATGAGTTCCATGACGGCGCCAAGCCCTCGCATCTGCCGGTCGTCGCGGCCGAGGATGTCGCGGTGCTGGAAGCGCCTGCCGCCATCACGCTGAACTGGGCGCCGGATGCAGAGCGCGAATTGAAGAAGATCCCGTTCTTCGTGCGCGGCAAGGCCCGCCGCAACACCGAGAAATTCGCAGCCGAACAGGGCATCGCGACCATCACGGTAGAGACGCTCTACGACGCCAAAGCGCATTTCGCGCGCTGACATGGCAAACCCCATCCGCATCACAATCGTCACCATGGACAGCCACCTCGGCGCTGCGGCGCGCGAGGCTTCCGCGGCGCTCGGCCGCGACAATGCCGGGATGATCCTGGCGATCCATTCAGCCGATGACTGGGCCGCAAACCCCGCGGCACTCGAGCACTGCCTGGCCGATATCGGCCGTGCCGACATCATCATCGCGACCATGTTGTTCCTGGAAGATCACGTGAAGCTGGTACTGCCCGCGCTGATGGCGCGGCGCGAATCCTGTGACGCGATGCTGGGCATGCTCTCGGCGCCTGAAGTCACCAAGCTGACCCGCATCGGCCGCTTCAACATGGCCGCCGAGGCCAAGGGCATCATGGCGTTGCTGAAGAAGCTGCGCGGCTCCAAGAGCGGTGCTTCTTCGGGCGCAGGCCAGATGAAGATGCTGCGCGAATTGCCCAAGATTCTGCGCTTCATCCCAGGCCCCGCGCAGGATGTGCGCGCCTATTTCCTGACCATGCAGTACTGGCTGGCAGGCAGCGGCGACAACATCGCCAACATGATCCGCCTGCTGGTCAGTCGTTATGCGACCGGCCCGCGCGCCGCAGCGGCGGCGAAGCTGCGCGTCGCCCCGCCCGTGGAATACCCTGAAATCGGCCTGTTCCACCCCGACATCCCGCCGCGTATCACCGAACGCCTGCGCGACCTGCCGCGTCGTGGCGAGAAGGGGCGCGTCGGCCTGCTGTTGCTGCGCAGCTATGTTCTGGCCGGCAATGCGGGACATTACGAAGGCGCGATCGCGGCGTTGGAAGAACAGGGCCTGCAAGTCGTGCCGGCCTTCGCGGCGGGGCTGGATTCGCGCCCGGCGATCGAGAAATTCTTCATGGAGAACGGCCGTGCCACGGTGGATGCCGTGGTGTCGCTGACCGGTTTCTCACTGGTGGGCGGGCCTGCCTATAACGACGCACGCGCCGCGCAGGAAATCCTGGCGCGGCTCGATGTGCCCTACCTTGTCGCGCATCCGCTGGAGTTCCAGCGCATCTCCGACTGGCGCGGCTCCGACCGCGGCTTGCTGCCCGTGGAAGCGACGATGATGGTCGCCATCCCCGAGTTGGACGGCGCCATCGCACCCATCACTTTCGGCGGCCGTTGCGGCGCCGCACCTGGCACACCGCCCTGCCCCGGCTGCGACGGAATCCGCTGCGCCGAGAACATGGTCGCAGAGCCCGAACGCACCAATATGCTGGCGCGCCGCGTGGCCAAGCTGATCGCGCTGCGCCGTCGCACGCGCGCCGATCGCAAGATCGCCGCCGTCATCTTCAACTTCCCGCCCAATGCCGGCAACACCGGCACCGCCGCCTACCTGGCCGTGTTCGAATCCCTGTGGAACACGCTGCGCGGCCTGAAGGCCGAGGGCTACACGGTCGAACTACCGGCTGATGTGGATGCGCTGCGCGACCGCATCCTGCACGGCAACGCCGCGCAACACGGCGCGCTGGCCAATGTGCATGCGCGCATTCCCACCGACACGCATGTGCGCCGGCAGAAATGGCTGGCAGATATCGAGCGCGCCTGGGGCCCCGCACCAGGCCGCCAGCAATCCGACGGCGCCTCCATCCATGTGCTGGGCGCGCAATTCGGCAATGTCTTCATCGGCGTGCAGCCCGGCTTCGGCTATGAGGGCGACCCGATGCGGCTGCTGTTCGAAAGCGGCTTCGCGCCCACACACGCATTCGCCGCCTTCTACCGCTGGCTGCGCGAGGATTTCGCTGCCGATGCCGTGCTGCATTTCGGCACCCATGGCGCGCTGGAATTCATGCCCGGCAAGCAGACCGGCATGGGCGCCGATTGCTGGCCCGACCGGCTGATTTCGGACCTGCCGAACTTCTACCTCTATGCCTCGAATAACCCGTCCGAAGGCATGCTCGCCAAGCGCCGCGCGGCGGCGACGCTGATCAGCTACCTGACGCCGCCGGTCGCGCATGCCGGCCTGTATCGCGGCATGCTGGACCTGAAGGCGACGCTCGATCGCTGGCGCAATCTGGAGCCGGATGCACCGCGCGAGACGATCGCCGAACTCGTGCAGGCGCAGGCCGCGGCACTGGACCTGTGCGCCGCAGAGCCTGCCTGGTCGCTGGGCGAAGCCGAAGGCCGCGTGCAGCGCCTGACCGCGCAGCTGCTCGAACTGGAATACGAACTCATCCCGCACGGCCTGCATGTCGTGGGCGAGGGCATGTCGCGTGAACATCGTCAGGAAACACTGGACGCCGCGGCTATCGCCGACCCTGCCGAACGTCAGCGCCTGGACGCGCTGCTGGCCGACGACCATGAACTGCCCGCGATCATCCACGCACTCGATGCTGGGTATATCCGCCCTGTGCCCGGCGGTGACCTGCTGCGCACGCCGGAAGTGCTGCCGACGGGCCGTAACATCCACGGCTTCGATCCCTTCCGCATCCCTTCTGCCTTCGCGGTAAAGGATGGTGAGCAGATGGCCGACAAGCTGCTGGCGCGACACGCTGAGGAACATGCGCGCCTGCCGGAAACCGTTGCACTGGTGCTGTGGGGCACGGATAATCTCAAGACCGAAGGCGGCGCCGTCGCGCAAGCTCTGGCGCTGATGGGCGCGCGCCCGCGGCATGACAGCTACGGCCGCGTCGCCGGTGCGACGTTGGTGCCGCTGGCCCAACTGGGCCGCCCGCGGATCGATGTGATGATCAGCCTCTCCGGCGTCTTCCGTGACCTGCTGCCGTTGCAGACGAAACTATTGGCCGAGGCCGCGCTGCTCGCCGCCGGCGCGGATGAGGCACCCGCCGAAAACTTCATCCGCAAGCACGCGCTGGCGACGATGGAAAAGCACGGCTGCTCACTGGACGACGCCGCACTTCGCGTCTTCGGCAATGCCGACGGCGCCTATGGTGCCAACGTCAACCTGCTGATCGACAATGGCGCCTGGCAGGAGGCCGAGGAACTCGCGGAGACCTATACCCGCCGCAAGGGCTTCGCCTATGGCGTGGATGGCCGTGCGCGCCGCCAGGATGCGGTGATGAACGACACGCTCAGCACGGTCGATCTGGCCTATCAGAACCTCGACAGCGTCGAGACCGGGGTGACCACCATCAGCCAGTATTTCGACAGCCTGGGCGGTATTTCCCGCGCCGTCGCGCGCGCCAAAGGCTCCGAGGCCGAGGTCTATATCTGCGACCAGACCCGCGGTTCCGGCCGCGTGCGTTCCTTGGGCGAACAGGTCTCGCTGGAGACCCGCACGCGCGGCCTGAACCCGAAATGGTACGAGCCGCTGCTGAAGCACGGCTATGAAGGCGTGCGGCAGATCGAGGCGCAGGTCAGCAACACGCTGGGCTGGTCCGCCACGACCGGCCAGGTGCAGCCCTGGGTCTACGCCAACCTCGCCGAACTCTACATGCTGGACCCCGAGATGCGCGCGCGCCTCGCCGCGTTGAATCCGACAGCATCAGCCAAGATCGCGAACCGCCTGCTGGAGGCGCATGAGCGCGCCTATTGGCAGCCGGACGCCGCGACGCTGGAGGCGCTGCGCGCCGCCGGCCAGGAGCTCGAAGACCGCCTTGAAGGCATCTTGCCGGAGATAGCCCTATGACAGCAGTGCAGCGCATCGAAACCATCCGCGGCTCCATTCCGCGCAAGCCTGACGGCGATGGATCCGTCCAGGTGCAACTGGACCCCACGATGAAGATCGAAGGGGCGAAGGTTTTCGCCGTCTATGGCAAGGGTGGCATCGGGAAATCGACCACCTCTTCCAACCTCGCGGTGGCCTTCAGCAAGCTTGGCAAACGCGTGCTGCAGATCGGCTGCGACCCCAAGCACGACAGCACCTTCACGCTGACGAAGAAGCTGATCCCGACCGTCATCGACATCCTGGAGACGGTGAATTTCCACTCCGAGGAATTGCGCCCCGAGGACTTCGTCTTCGAAGGCTATAATGGCGTGATGTGCGTTGAAGCCGGCGTGCCGCCCGC
>JAPLOK010000065.1 GCA_026400775.1 Alphaproteobacteria bacterium
GATCGCGCTGCGCGCCGCCATGGTCGCCCGCGCCCTGCCGGCCGAACGCTACGACCCCTTCATCTCCACCCTGTTCCAGACGCAGAACCGCTGGGCCTTCGCGCAGGGCACGCAGATCGACGAACTGGCGCGCATGGCGGCCCTGGCCGGCATGGGGCGCGAAATGTTCGACGCCACCATCCGCGATGCCGCGCTGCAGACCGGCATCCTGGAAGCGCGGCTGGCGGCGCAAAACCGCCACCAGATTCGCGCCACGCCCAGCTTCGTGTTCGGCACGCGGCTGGTCTCGGGTGCGGTCTCCTTTGATGATTTCCGCACCCATGTGGAGCGTGGCGCCTGACGTGACCAACCCCATCCTGGTCGAGGTCACGCGCGGTGGCGTGGTCGAATCCGCGCATGCCGGCGCCGTCGCGGTGCTGGATGCCGATGGTGGCGTAGTGCTGGCACTGGGCGATATCGACCGGCCGATCTTCCCGCGCTCGGCCATCAAGGCCTTGCAGGCGCTGCCGCTGGTCGAGACCGGTGCCGCGGACCGCTACGGCCTGACCGCGGCCGAGATCGCGCTCGCCTGCGCCTCGCATAATGGCGAGGAGGAGCATGTCCGCACCGCGGCCGGTATGCTGGCCAAGGCGGGGCTGGACGTGACCGCGCTGGAATGCGGCGCGCAGATGCCGTCGCGCGAAAGCGCGCCAGGGCGCGGGCGCGGCGGTGCGCAGGCGCCGCTGTATCGCGCCGGCGCCTCACCCACGGCGCTGCACAACAATTGTTCGGGCAAGCATTCGGGCTTTGTCTGCGTGGCCTGCGCCACGGGCGAGGATCCGGCCGGCTATATCCGCCCCGAACACCCGACCATGCGCCTGGTCACCGCCGCGATCGAGGATGTCTGCGCCCATGGATTGGGAGCCGCGCATCGCGGCACGGATGGCTGTTCCATCCCCACCTTCGCCATTCCGCTGCGGGCGCTGGCGCATGGCTTCGCGCGCTACGCCACCGGCACCGGCCTGGGCACGGCCCGCGCGCAGGCCGCACGCCGCATCATGGCCGCGGTAGCCGAGGCACCCTTCTTCGTCGCCGGCACCGAGCGCTTCGACACCACGGCCATGCAAATCTTGGGCGCGCGCGCCTTCATGAAGGTGGGCGCGGAGGGTGTGTATTGCGCGGCCCTGCCCGAACTCGGCCTCGGCATCGCCCTGAAATGCGATGACGGCGCGACCCGCGCGGCGGAGGGGATGCTGGCCGCGATCCTGCGCCGCTTCCTGCCCATGTCGGCCGCGGAGGAACAGGCGATGCAGCCGCTGATTGCGCCGCGCCTGATCAACTGGAATGGGATCCATGTTGGGGACTTGCGGGCGGTGGGCGGCTTGGCCGGCTAACCCGAAAAATTCATCACGTGGTGCGGGGCGCGGATCGGGCGCGGGGGGCGGCTCGCCTGATGGTTGTGGGCGCGCGGGATAGCAGGCTGGCGAATGACGCCGGCGCGGTGGTGCGGATGGCGAGGCTTGGGGTTTGC
>JAPLOK010000113.1 GCA_026400775.1 Alphaproteobacteria bacterium
GCACGCGCGTGGCCTGGAATTGCCGCATGAAGACCCAGGACATCGCCGCCAGCCATACCGCATTCAGCGCATAGGCCGCGACCAGGTGGCCCCAGGCGATGCGCTGTTCGATCAGACCCGCGCGCATGCCTTCAAACACATGCGCCGCCGGCAGCAGCAAGGCCAGCGGTTGCAACCAGGCCGGCAATACGCTGACCGGATAGAACACCGCAGCGAAGGGCGTGATGCCGAACAGCACGGACCAGGCCAAGGCCTCGGCCCCCGCGCCCCAGCGCAGGATCAGCGAGGTCACGCCGAGTGCCACCGCCCAACCCATGATGATGAGTGCGGCGAAGAACAGCACCAGCACCGGCCCCAGCGCAAAGATGTTGAAGGCGTAGAACACCCAGGCCAGCAGCAGCGCCGGCGCCACGCCGACGACGGTGCGCAAGACCGACATGGTCATCAGCCCCGCGACCAACTCCCATGGTCGCAACGGCGAAACGAAGATGTGGCCCAGGTTGCGCGACCACACCTCCTCCAGGAAGGAGATGGAAAAGCCCATCTGGCTGCGCAACGCAGCCTCCCACAAGAGCACGCCGCCCAGCAGCACGCCGGCCGCAACCGAGGCCACGTTGTTCTGCACGCCGGCCAGATAGGCGGTGATGAAGCCCCAGACGACCATCTGCAAAACCGGCCAGTACATCAGTTCGATGATGCGCGGCGGGCTGCGGCGGTACAGGGCCAGATGGCGGTAGACCAGCCCCCAGACCCTGCGCAATGACCCGCTCATCCAGCCCTCGCAATGTCGAGAAAGACCTGTTCCAGATCATCACGCCCGAAGCGCGAGACCAGTTCCGCCGGCGCGCCCTGGTCTACCACACGGCCTTTCTTCAGCATCAGCACATGGCCGCAGAGGCGCTCCACCTCGGCCATGTTGTGGCTGGCCAGCAGGATCGCGGCACCGGTGTCGGCACGGTATTCCTCCAGCCGCGTGCGCACCCAGTCGGCGGTGTCGGGGTCGAGGCTTGCGGTGGGTTCGTCCAGCAGCAGCAGATCGGGGCGGTTGATCAACGCCTTCGCGAGCGCCACGCGGGTCTTCTGGCCGGCCGATAATTCGCCCGCCGGACGGTCCAGGAATTCGCCCAGTTGCATCTGCTCCGCCATCTCGCCGATGCGCGCCTCCAGCCGCGGCACGCCATAGAGATGCCCATAGACGCGCAGGTTCTCCCGTACCGAAATGCGCGACGGCAGCGCGATATAGGGCGAAGAGAAGTTCATCCGCGTGAGTGCGGCGAAACGGTCGCGCGCCATGTCATGCCCGAGTGCGACGATGCGCCCGGTGGTGGGCACCAGAATGCCCAACAGCATCGCGATGGTGGTGGTCTTGCCCGCGCCATTGCCACCCAGCAGGGCCCAGGTCGCGCCGCGCGGCAGGTCGAAATTCAAATCATCCACCGCAGGCGCGCGGTCGGGCGCATAGGACTTGCCCAGGCCCTGGACCAGCAGTGCGCTCACCCGAGCATATGGCCGAAGCGTGCGGCCTTGGTTGCGAGGTAGCCGTCATTCACGCCATTGCCGTCGAAGCTATGGACTTCGCGCCCCACCACCTCGATCCCGCAGGCGGCGAGTGAGGCCAGCTTGTCCGGATTGTTGGTGAGCAGCCGCACGCGCGGGATGCCCAGCTGGCGCAGCATCTCGGCGGCCACCATAAAGTTGCGTTCGTCGGCGCCATAGCCGAGGGCGCGGTTGGCATCGAGCGTATCGAGCCCGGTATCCTGCAAGGCATAAGCGCGCAGCTTGTTGACCAGGCCGATGCCGCGGCCCTCCTGCGCCAGGTACAGCAGCGCACCGTGACCATCCTCGGCCATCTTCTTCAGGGCGCCGCGCAGCTGCGGGCCGCAATCGCAGCGCAGGGAGCCCAGCAGGTCGCCCGTGAAGCATTCGGAATGCACGCGGGCCAGGGGCGCTCCGCCCTCGGCCGCGAAACGCTCCGGCTCCCCCACCAGGATCGCCAGATGCTCGATGCCGCCATCGGCTGCGCGGAAGGCGATGATGCGCGCTTCCGGCACATCCTCCAGCGGGACACGCGCTTCGGCCACGGGGTGCAGCGTGGTGGCGGCCATCGGCGGATAGGACTGCACCTCGGCAGCCTGCACCATGGACAGCGCCGGGACATCGCGCGCGGGTGCTGCGATGAGCACGGGCAGCAACCGACCGATCTTGGCGAGCAACAGCGCGTTGGCGCCGAGCGGGGGAACCGCGGCGCGCTCCGGCACCTCGGGCAGCAGCAACTCGATCGTCGGGTCAGCCAGCATGCGCAGGCGGTCGGGCGCCATCAGCGCCTGCGGCAAGCGGATGGCGGCGACGCCTTCCTCGGGCGCGGAGAGGGGCACGGGCCGCGACAACACAGCCGCCACGCGCACCGGCGCGAGCAGCAGCACAGGCGGCGCCAGCGCGGCCGCGGCCAGTTCCCGCAGGCCGTCATTGCCGACCGTCTCGGCCACCGCGATCACCAGGGCGCCTTCCGGCCCGCGCAACAGCACGGGCGTGCCGCGGCGCAGTTCGGAGACGGCGCGGTGTACCGCACGCATCACCATACGCTCCGCCGAAGGGAGCTCAGCGTCATTGTGGATGGGAGATTGTCCAAGAGGCATCATGCGTTCTGCGTTCCGTGTGGGTGCATATGGCGCGCGGAATGTGGCCGTCTGCGGGCGCCAAGTCATGTGGGTGCGCGCGTCGATACGTCCATGCTGCGATCACGGATACGCGCTTAGGGCGATTTTGGATGCAAAAACCCTTCCCTTTAACCAATATTTAGGTGTTATGTCCGTGAGCGAAGCACCTTGTCCGTGATCGGGCGGGACAAGGCAAGCCAGTCACCTGCCCGCGGAGAGGAGAAAGCATGGCTTCCCCACGCCCCATCCTGATCATCGAAGATGATGCCACCGTTCGCGAGACGCTGCTCGACCAACTCAGCATCGATCGCGAATTCGCCCCCGCCGGAGCGAGCAGCGCGGCCGAGGCCGACCGGCAGCTGGAAAAGGAGGGCACGCGCTACGACGCGATCCTCCTCGATGTCGGCCTGCCGGATGCGGATGGCCGGGAATACTGCGCCAAATGGCGCCAATCTGGCATAGCGGTGCCGATCATCATGTTGACCGGCCAGGGTGCGGAACAGGA
>JAPLOK010000441.1 GCA_026400775.1 Alphaproteobacteria bacterium
ATCGGCCGCGATGGTTCGCGGCTGGTGGTCTCGGTGCAGGAAAACCCGCTGATCAACCGCATTGCCTTCGAGGGCAATCGCCGCGTATCCGACGATAATATCCGCCCCGAAGTGCAACTGCGCGCGCGCGGCGTCTTCACGCCGCAACTGGCGCAGGCCGACCGCCAGCGCATCCTGGACCTCTATGCCCGGCGCGGGCGGTTCGCGGCCACTGTCACGCCGCAGATCATCACGCTCGATCAGAACCGCGTCGATGTCGTCTTCGAGATCACCGAGGGCGATTCGGCGCGCATTTCGCGCATCAACTTCGTCGGCAACCAGACCTTCTCCGACCGGCGCCTGCGTGACGTCGTGTCGTCGCGCGAGAATTCCATCCAGCGCTTCCTCACGCAGTCCGACACCTATGACCCCGACCGCGTCGCCTTCGACCGCGAATTGCTGCGCCGTTTCTACCTGCGCAGCGGCTTCGCGGATGTGGAAGTCAGCGCCGGCACCGCGGAACTGGCGCCTGACCGGTCCAGCTTCTTCCTGACCTATCAGGTCAATGAAGGCACCCGCTATCGCATCGGCGAATTGCAGGTGACCAGCCAATTCGCCGGTATGGACACGGCGCAGCTGCGCTCGCGCGTCGAGCTGCGCCCCGGCGACTGGTACGATGGCGAGCTGATCGAGCGGATGACGCAGACGCTGGCCGACGCCGCCAATCTGCGCGGCTTCCCCTTCGTCGAGGTGCAGCCCCAGGTCCGCCGCAACCGCGAGACCGGCGTCATCGACCTGACCTTCGCAGTCAATGAAAGCCCGCGCGTCTTCATCGAACGCATGGATATTGCCGGGAATACCCGCACTCAGGACCGTGTGATCCGCCGCGAATTCCGCGTGGCCGAGGGCGACCCGTTCAACGCCGCGCAGATTCGCCGCTCGCGCGAGCGCATCCGCAACCTCGGCTATTTCGCCGATGTGCAGATCAACTCCACGCCCGGCTCCTCGCCGGACCGCGCCATCGTGACCACCCAGGTGCAGGAACGGCCCACCGGCGAAGTCAGCCTGGGCGGCGGTTTCTCGACCGATGCGGGCTTCCTGGTCGATCTCGGCCTGCGCGAACGCAACCTGGTCGGCACCGGCATTGATGCACGCGTGAACGGCACGCTGGCGCAGCGGCGCAGCCAGGTGGACCTCTCGATCACCGACCCGGCCTTCCTGGACCGCAACCTGGCCGCCGGCGCGGATCTCTTCCTGGTGCAGCGCAACCTGCTGCGCATCGCCAATTACGAGGAACGGCGCGTCGGCTTCGCCATCCGCGTGGGCTATGAGTTCAACGAACGCCTGCGGCAGTCCTGGTCCTACACACTGGTCGACCGCAATGTGTTCAACGTGCAGCCCAATGCCTCGCGCTTCGTGCGCGACCAGCAGGGCCGCTCGCTGCTGAGCCAAGTCTCGCAGACCATCGCCTTCGACACGCGCGATTCGCCGCTGGAATCGCGCCGCGGCTACCTGCTGCGCTGGGGCGCGGATTTCGCGGGCCTCGGCGGTGACGTAACCTATGTCCGCAACCGCTTCGACGGCGTCGTCTTCCTGCCCTTCGAGCGGCTGCTGGGTGATCCGGATTACGTGCTGGCGCTGTCCGGCAGCGTCGGCCACCTCGCACCTCTGGGCAGCCGCCGCTTCGCCAATGGTGAGCGTGATCGCATCGTGGACCGCTTCTTCCTCGGCGGCGAAAATCTGCGCGGCTTCCAGATTGCCGGTGTCGGCCCGCGCGACATCAACACGCGCGACAGCCTTGGTGGCCGCTTCATGTGGACGGCCAGCGCCGAGATGCGCTACCCGCTGCCGGTGCCCAGCGAACTCGGCCTGCTCGGCCGCGCCTTCATCGATGCTGGTGCGCTGACACAGGGGCCGCGCGGCCCGGATGTGTTCAACAGTGCAACGCCGCGCGTGGCAATCGGCGTTGGTGTCTCCTGGCGCAGCCCCTTCGGCCTCATCAACCTCGATCTGGCGCGCGCGGTGGTGAAGCGCCCGCTGGATGAGACGCAGGTTTTCCGCTTCGGTTTCGGCACACGCTTCTAGAGCATGCTGCGTTCCCATACGCTCCCGCAGCAGGCTCCAACCTTTGTTGATCGCGTGGTTCAGCGTCTTCGGCGATTTCGCCCGGGCGCATCACGCAATAGGGATTTCAGGAAGGCCTTGATGATGAAGACCACAGCGATGGGCCGCCTGGCCCTGGTCGCGGCCGGTGCCCTGTTCGTGGCCATGCTGCCCGGTACCGCGCCCGCGCAGCAGGATCCGGGCTTCTTTGTGCCCGGCCAGCAACGGCCGCAAGGCGCCCCGCCCCCGCAGCAGGGCCAGCGCCCGCCCGCGCAAGGCCAGCAGCAGCAGGGCCAGCAACCGCAGCAGGGCCAGCGCCCGCCGCAGCAGGGCCAACAGGGCCAGCGCCCGCCCACCCGCACCGACGCCCCGCAGCCGCTGCCGCCCGGCCAGCCGCCGCCGGCCGCCGTCATCGGCATCGTTGATGTGCCGGAAGTGCAGCGCGTATCGACCGCTTTCAGCCAGGTGCGCGAGGAAATCGAACGGCGCCGCACCCGCTTGAATGATGACTTGCAGCGCGAACAGAATGCCTGGCGCGAAGCGCAGCAGGAACTCGCCGCCCAGCGCGCCACCTTGGGCGCCGAAGTGGTGCGCCTGCGCGAACGCGACCTGCAGGACCGCATCACGGAAAGCCAGCGGATCTTCCGCAACCGCAGCCAGTCGATCGAGCAATCGGCGCAGCAGGCCCTGGTGCAGATCGAAGAATCGCTCGGCACCGTGATCCGCCAGGTGGCGCAGTCGCGCAGCGTGAACATCGTGCTGCCGCGTCCGCTGGTCATCTTGAACGAGCCGCCCTTCGACCTGACGGAAGAAATCGCGCAGCAATTCAACCGCGTGCTGCCGCGCGTGACCATCCCGCCCGAATCCGACGGCCGCGCCGCGACGCCCGCGCCCGGCGCTCCGGCCACCCCCCGCCAGACACCGCCGCCCGCGCAACCCCCGCGGCCGGCGCAACCCGCACGGTGACACCGGATGGCCGCGGATCCCCGCTTCCATCCCATCGCCGCTCCGCAAAGCCTGCGCGCCATCCTCGCCGCCGTGCGCGGTGAGGCGGCGGGCGATCCGGAGCGGCTTTTCCAGGGCCTGGCCGCGCTTGACCAGGCGGGGCCGGATGAACTGACCTTCATCGACAGCCCCAAACTGGCGCCGGCGCTGGCGGCCACGCGCGCGGGCGCGGTGCTGCTCCGGGATGAGATGGCCGCGCGCGCCCCGGCAGGCGCCGTCCTCATCGCGGTGGCCAACCCGCAACTGGCCTTCGCGCGCGCCGTCGCATTGTTTCACCCGCAGCGCGTGCCGGCCGCCACGCGCCACCCAACCGCTGTGATCGCTCCCGATGCTGATGTGGCGGATGATGCGATCATCGGTCCCTATGCGGTGATCGGCGCGGGCGCCGTGGTGGGCGCCGGCTGCGCCATCGGCCCGCATGCGGTGGTAGGCGATGGCGTCGTGCTCGGCCCGCGCTGCGTCATTCACGCCCATGCCTGCATCAGCCACGCGCTGTGCGGTGAGGGCGTGGTGCTGCACCCCGGCGCGCGGGTCGGCCAGGAGGGCTTCGGCTTCCTGGCCGACGAAGCCGGGCGCTTCGTGACCAAGCCGCAGCTGGGTCGCGTCATCCTGGGTGATTTCGCGCAGGTGGGCGCCAATGCCTGCATCGATCGCGGAACGTTGGATGACACCGTGATCGGCCCGCATACCCGCCTCGATAACCTGGTGCAGATCGGCCACAACGCGCGCACCGGCATGGGTTGCATCATGGCCGGCCAGTCGGGGCTTTCGGGCTCCGTCACGCTGGAGGACCGAGTGGTCCTGGGCGGCCAGGTGGGTGTTGCGGACCATGTGCGCCTGGGGCGCGGCGCGCGCATCGCGGCGCAGTCGGGCATCATGGTCGATGTCGCGCCGGGCGTGGAAATGTTCGGCACACCCGCGCAACCCATCCGCATGGCGATGCGGGAAATCTCGACGCTGCGCCGGCTCGCCGCCACGCCGCGCGCCAAGCAGGACACCAAGGAATGACCGGCGAAACGCTCAATATCCATGCCGTGATGGCGGCAATCCCGCACCGCTATCCGCTGCTGCTGGTGGACCGCGTGGTGGACATGATCCGCGATGACAGCTGCACCGGCATCAAGAACGTCACCATCAACGACAATTTCTTCCAGGGGCATTTCCCGGGCGACCCGGTGATGCCGGGCGTGCTGATCGTTGAGGCCATGGCGCAGACTGCGGCCGTGCTGGTGGTGGAAACCCTGGGTGAGGGATTCCGCGGCAAGCTTGTGTATTTCATGTCGATCGACAGCGCGAAGTTCCGCCGTCCCGTGACCCCGGGCGACCAACTGCGGCTGCATGTGAAGAAGGCCCAGAAGCGCATGATGGTCTGGAAGTTCACGGGTGAGGCCATGGTCGATGGCGTCCTGGTTGCGGAAGCCACATTCACCGCGATGATCCGCGACCGATGAGCTTCATCCATTCGAGCGCGGTGATCGCGCCTGGTGCGCGCATCGCGCCCGATGCGAAGGTGGGCCCTTTCTGCGTGGTCGGCCCGGATTGCGTGCTGGAGGCGGGCGTGGAACTGGTCTCTCACGCCGTGATCGATGGCCGCACCACGCTGCATCAGGGCGTGAAGGTGATGCCCTATGGCTCCGTGGGCCTGGCCCCGCAGGACCTGAAATATGACGGCCGGCTCACCGGCGTGGAAGTCGGCGCGCGCACCCTGGTGCGCGAGCATGTGACCATCCATCGCGGCTCCATGGGCGGCGATGGCATGACGCGCGTGGGCGCCGATTGCATGCTGATGGCGTGCAGCCATGTTGGCCATGACTGCACCGTGGCCGACTGTGTGATCTTGGCCAACAACGTCATGCTGGGCGGGCATGTGCGGGTGGGCGAGCAGGTCTTTATCGGCGGCGGCGCCGCGATCCACCAGTTGGTGCGCATCGGCCGGCACGCCATGGTGGGCGGGCTTGCGGGTGTCACCAATGACGTGCCGCCCTTCGGCAATGTGTTCGGCCTGCCGGCGCGGCTGGTGGGGTTGAACGTCATTGGCCTGCGCCGCCGCGGTTTCCAGAAGGATAATCTGGCGGCGTTGCGTCTGGCCTTCCGCCTGCTGTTCAAGGAGGCCGGCACCTTCGCCGAGAAGATGGCCGAGGCCCGCACCCGCCACGCCGGCGATGCGCTGGTGGAGGAAGTGCTGGACTTCATCGCCTCGCCGGAGCGCAAGCGCGAAATGGTGCGCCCGGGCCGCATGGCCGCGGAGGACGAGGAGAGCTGATGGCTGAACCCATAGCCATCATCGCGGGAGGCGGCCCGTTTCCGCTGCGGCTTGCACAGCATGCGCGGGCGGGCGGGCGGCCGGTCTTCGTCGTCATCATCAAGGAATTCGCCGACGGCACCAGCTACGCGGATTTCCCGCATGAGGTGGTCCGCGTCGGTGCTGGTAGGCGCATCATCGCGCTGCTGCGCCAGCATGGGGTGAAGCAGCTTGTGATGTCAGGCGCGGCCCGGCGGCTGTCGCTGCTGTCGCTGATGCCCGATCTCTGGACCGCGGGCATGATCGCGCGCGCCGGCAAGGCCGCGATGATGGGCGATGACACGCTGCTGCGCGCCGTGACCACGGTGCTGGAGGAAGAGGGCTTCCAGGTCGTGTCCGTCAATTCGCTGCGTGCCGATCTGATGCCCACCACCGGCCTGCTGGCCGGCCCCGCGCCCGATGAGATGGCGCGCCACGATATCGGCCGCGGCATCGGCATCCTGCGCGCCATGGCGGCCTCCGATGTCGGGCAGTCCTGCGTGGTGCAGCAGGGGCTGGTGCTGGGGATCGAGGCGATCGAGGGCACGGATGCGATGATGCAGCGTGCTGGCGCACAGCTGCGCGAAGGCCCGGGCGGCGTGCTGGTCAAGCTCGCCAAGCCCAGCCAGGATCCGCGGCTGGACATGCCCACCATCGGCCCCGTGACGGTGCAGAATGCCATCGCCACCGGCCTGCGTGGCATCGCCATCGAGGCCGGCCGCACCGTGCTGGCCGACCGCGACGAAGCGGTCGCTGCCGCCGAAGCGGCGGGCCTGTTCATCATCAGCATCGACCCCGAAGCCTTTCTCCAGGAGAACCCCCAATGACCACCGCGCCGCGCCTGCTGCACACCATGCTGCGTGTGGGCAATCTCGACCGCAGCGTCGATTTCTACACCCGCCTGATGGGCATGAAGGAAATGCGCCGGCGTGACGTGCCCGAGGGCAAGTACACGCTGGTCTTCGTGGGCTATGGCGATGAGACCAGCCAATGCGTGCTGGAACTCACCTACAACTACGGCGTGGACAGCTACGAGATGGGCGGTGCCTTCGGCCACCTGGCCATCGGCGTGCCGGATGTGAAGGCGACCTGCGACACGCTGCGCGCGGAGGGCGTGAAGATCACGCGTGAGCCGGGGCCGGTGAAGTTCGGCACCACGATGATCGCCTTCGTCGAGGACCCGGATGGCTACAAGATCGAGCTGATCGAGCGCGCCTGATACAGCGTCACAGCACCTGAATTTCCAGGTTGCGGAAGCGGATCACGCCGCGATCATTCGGCCTGCCGCTGGCATCGGGCACGCTGGCGGCGTGCTGCAGCGCGATGCGCCCAGTGGCGTGACGGCCGTCGCGCACGGCATTCACCGTGGTCTGGCCATTCATCACCACGGTCAGCACATCGCGGTTGGCGGTGATGTCGAATGTGCTCCACCGCCCGCCTGCG
>JAPLOK010000416.1 GCA_026400775.1 Alphaproteobacteria bacterium
GCCGCCCCGGTGCTGGTCCCGCAGACCAGGATGTCGCGTGCGCGCAGGGCGGCCAGGGTCGGGCCCGCGCTTGCCATGGATTGCGCCATGGCGATGCCCGGCGTGATGGCCGCGTCAACGGCCAGCAGCAGGCGCTTGAGCATGTCTTGTCCTTCCTCGTAGCGGCGAGCAAGGGCGCACGCCGCACCGCCGCGCAAGGGTTGACGCGCGCTGGGGTCGGCATGACGCTGCGGCCGCAAAACGTTCCAGGACCCCATGGCCGCACCTGCCGCACCCGTCGCCGCCGGCGGCATTGCCGAGAAGTTCAAATCCCTCTCACCCGGCCTTGCGGTCTGTTTCGGTATCGCGGCGATCGCCATCATCATCCGCAACCTGACCGGGCTTGCCGCGCTGAACCCGGTGGTGGTCGCGCTGGTGCTGGGTATTGCCTGGCGGCTGGCCTTCGGGGTCTCGGCGGCGGTGAAGCCGGGCGTGTCCTATGCTGTGCGGCCGGTACTGCGGGCTGCGATCGTCCTGCTGGGGCTGCAGGTAACGCTCGGACAGTTGTGGGCGCTGGGGCCGGGGGCGCTGGTGCTGGCCGTGGTGGTGGTGGCGGCCACCCTGCCCTTCACGCTGTGGCTGGGCGCGGTGCTTGGCGTGGACAAGCCGCTGTCGCAGCTGATCGGCATGGGCACCGCGATCTGCGGCGCATCGGCGATCGTGGCCGCCAACCAGGTGGCGCGCGGCAAGGATGAGGATGTGACCTACGCGCTGGCCGTCATCACGCTGTGCGGCACGGCCTCGCTGCTGGTCTTCCCGGTGCTGGCGGAATTGATGGGCATGTCGGCCCGCGCCTATGGCCTCTGGGCGGGGGCCGCCATCCATGAGGTGGTGCAGGCCGTGGGCGCTGCGGCAGCCGGCGGGCCGGAAGCCTCGCAATCGGGCACCGTGATGAAACTGGCGCGCGTCTTCCTGCTGGCGCCGGCGGTGCTGGCGCTGGGCTGGTGGGTCGCGCGGCAGCAGGGCGCGCAGGCCGGTTCGGTCAAGGCGCCGATGCCCTGGTTCGCCTTCGGCTTCCTGGGCCTTGTGGTGGTGGGCAGCACCGGCTTCGTGCCGGGCTTCGTGGTCGATGCCAGCCGCTTCCTGGTGCCGCTGATGCTGGCCGCCTCGGTCGCCGCCCTGGGCGCGCAGACCGACCTGAAGGCACTGCGCGCGCGCGGCTTGCGGCCGTTGGGCTTGGGTGTCGGCACTACTCTGTTCATCACGCTACTGGCATTATTGGGCGTTGCCTTGATCGGATAGGAGACTTCATGTTCCGCAATCTGTTCCTCGCCGCCGCAATGGTGGTGGCCCTTGCTCTGCCGGCGGCCGCCCAGACAGCCGGCACCTATGACCTGCGCGGCACCAGCCCCGATGGCAGCACCTATCGCGGCACAGTGCAGTTGCAGCAGACCGGCAATCTGCGTGACGGTGCGCGCGCCTGGCGCGTGACCTGGCGCATCGATGGCGAGGTCACGGTCGGCACCGCGATCTCCATCGCGGATGCCTTCGTGGTCGGCTATGTCTCCGAACGCCAGCCGGGTGTGGCGATGATGGCGATCGAACGCAATGGCGAGATCTTGGGCTTCTGGATCACCGGGCGCGAGAGCCAGGGCGGCACCGAGCGCTGGATTCCGCGCTGACGCGCGATGGACGGCTAAGCGCTGGTCAAAACGCTGCACATCATCAGCGCGGCAGTCGTCTTCGGAACCGGGCTTGGCATTGCGCATGCCATGTGGCGTGCGCCTCGCACGGGTGAACTGGCGCTGCGCCGCTTTGGCGCGGCGCTGATCGTGCGCTCGGACTTCACCTTCACCCTGCCTGCCGTGATCATCCAGCCACTCTCGGGCGCCTTCGTGGCCGGCATCGGCGCGCTGGATGCGGCGGCGCGCAAGGCGGGCGTGCTGGCGCGGCGTCTGGCGCGGGGGTTGGCCACGCGCGGCGCGATGCCACGCCTGGATTTGATCGACCTTCAGGACTATCTGGCAGGTCTGGAAGGGCTCGACATCACCGTGCTGGCCGAGGATGCCTGACGTTACCCGAAGCGCATACAGCTACCGCGATGACCCTGCGGTGCTAGGGTTCGATGATACGCGGCCGCTCTTCGTGTTCGATGGCGTGTGCGTGCTGTGTTCGGCCGGCACGCGCTGGCTGCTGAATCGGCATGAGCGGCTGCTGATCACGACGGTGCAGAGGCCCCTGGGTGCCGCGCTTTGCGCGCATTACGGCGTGGACCCGGACAAGACCTATCTGCTGGTGGTCGGCGGGCGGGCTTACACCGAGAGCGGCGGCTATTTGCGGCTATGCCGGGAACTGGGCGGCGCGTGGCATCTGCTGCGGGTCGGCGCGCTGGTACCGGAGGCGTGGCGGGATTTGGCATACCGCTGGGTGGCGCGCAACCGATACGACTGGTTCGGCACGGCCCAGCACTGCGAAAGGCTAGAGCCTTCGCAGCGGGAGAGGGTTCTCTGATCCTGGGAAGTCGCGCCGGGTGGGGAGGTTGCGGTTCGGGACCTGCGGTCCCCCTACCTTTCCCCGATAGCCGTCAGGGCTGTCAGCCCTGGCGGGCCTTGAACCGCGGATTCTTCTTGTTCAGCACATACAAACGCCCACGCCGGCGCACCACGACGCAGTTCTTGTCGCGCGTCTTGGCGGACTTCAGGCTGTTGCGGATCTTCATGACACTCGACCTGTTAAATACGAAAAGCCGGCGAAGCGCCGGCCGGGAGAGGCGCTTCTACGCAGGCCGCTTCGTCGCGTCAACCGACCAGCAGCCGCTCGGGGATCGGCAGGCCGAGCGATGCCGGCACCGGCCAATCCTCGCTGATGGTGCGCAGCTTGCGGAACCCCGCCTTGACGTAATTGGGCAGCGCCCGGGGGTGGTCCGCGGTGCAGGTGTTCACCGTCAGCGCCGAGCAGCCATTCTGCCAGGCAGCGAAGACCGCATGGTGCAGGAAGGCCATGCCCAACCCATGCCCCACCGCCCAGGGCATCAGCCCGAAATAGGAGAGATTGGTGACCGGCGCGGGTGCGGCATCCAGTTCGTAAAAGCCGGCTGGTTCGCCCTTGAGCATCAACACATGCACCGACAGGCCCGGCGCGCGCAGCACCTCGGCGATCTGCCGGTCGGACAAGGTGCGCCGAAGCCACCAGACATACTGCTGCCCCACCGTATTGTAGAGGTAGCGATAGAAGGCGACCGAGCAAGTCGGCACGCTCACTACCCGGGCATGCGCCGGCAAGGCCGGCACAACGCCGCTGGGCGGGCGGTCCATCCGCAGGAAAGTCACATCCACACGGATGTTGTGGACCGGGGCCGACACGTCAGTACTCCAAGAAGCTCCGCAGTTTGCGCGACCGGCTGGGGTGTTTCAACTTCCGCAGCGCCTTGGCCTCGATCTGGCGGATGCGCTCGCGCGTCACGTTGAACTGCTGGCCGACTTCCTCGAGCGTGTGGTCGGTGTTCATGCCGATGCCAAAGCGCATGCGCAGCACGCGTTCCTCGCGCGGGGTGAGCGAGGACAGCACCTTCGTCGTTGCCTCGCGCAGGTTGGACTGGATCGCGGCATCGAGCGGGATGATTGCGTTCTTGTCCTCGATGAAGTCGCCCAGATGGCTGTCTTCCTCATCGCCGATCGGCGTCTCGAGGCTGATCGGTTCCTTCGCGATCTTCAGCACCTTGCGCACTTTTTCCACAGGCATGCCGAGCATATCGGCCAGTTCCTCCGGCAGCGGTTCACGCCCGATCTCGTGCAGCATCTGGCGCGAGGTGCGCACCAGCTTGTTGATCGTCTCGATCATATGGACCGGGATACGGATGGTCCGCGCCTGGTCGGCGATGGAGCGCGTGATCGCCTGGCGGATCCACCAGGTGGCATAGGTGCTGAACTTGTAGCCGCGGCGATATTCGAACTTATCCACAGCTTTCATCAGGCCGATATTGCCCTCCTGGATCAGGTCCAGGAATTGCAGGCCGCGATTGGTGTATTTCTTCGCGATCGAGATCACCAGGCGCAAATTCGCCTCGATCATCTCCTTCTTCGCCACCGTCATGTCGCGCTCGCCGCGCGAGACGGTCATGTACACACGGCGGAATTCAGCCACCGGCAGGCCGGTCTCGCCGGCCACCGCGCTGATCTCGGTGCGGATCTTCTCGACATCGTCGCGCGCGCGCGCCGCAAACGCGATCATCGGCTTGGACTTGGACTTACCCAGCCGGTCCATCAGCCCCGGATCCAGCTCCGACCCGCGCCAACCAGCCAGGAACTCGTCGCGCTTGACCTTGTAGCTCTCGGCCAGGCGCAGCATCTGGCCGTCCATCGCCACCAGCCGCTTGTTGAGCAGCTTGAGTTGCTCGACCAGCTCCTCGATGCGGTTGTTGTGCAGCTGCACCTTCTCAACGAGCTTCACCAGCTCATCGCGCTGCTTCTCGTAGTTCTTCTCCGAACGGCCGCCGAGTTCCTCGCCCTGGGTATAGGCATCCATGCGCTTGGCGGACATGCGCGAGAGCTTCTTGTACATGTCCTCGATGGCCTCGAAGCTCGCCAGCACATCGGGCTTGAGCTTCTCCTCCAGCGCCGAGAGCGACATGCCAAGGCTGCCTTCCTCATCGCCCTCCTCGAACTCCTCGGGCTCGGTCGTCCCCTCGGGGATTTCGGCCTGGTTGGTGGCTTCAAGGTCCACCACGTCGCGCAGCAGCATGCGGCCTTCGCGCACCGCCTCATGCCAGGCGATGATGGCCTTGAAGGTCAGCGGGCTTTCGCACAGGCCGCCGATCATCATGTCGCGGCCGGCTTCGATGCGCTTGGCGATGGCGATCTCGCCCTCGCGGCTCAGCAGCTCGACCGAGCCCATCTCGCGCAAATACATCCGCACCGGATCATCGGTGCGCCCGGCGGTCTCCTCGTCGATATTGCCGCCGCTTTCCTCTTCGTCCTTCTCTTTCTCCTCGTCGTCGGCCTTGGCGACGACGGGCTTGGGCGCGTCGCCATCCTCATTCTCTTCGGCCTCGACGACGGTGATGCCGCTCTCGCTCAGCATCGCGAGCGTGTCCTCGATCATCTCCGAGGAGACCTGCTCAGAGGGCAGCACGGCGTTGACTTCATCGACGGTGACGAAGCCGCGCTCCTTGCCGCGGGCGACCAGCTTCTTCACCGCGGCCGCCTGGATATCCAGCATCACGCCCTCGACGGCCTCGTCGCGGGCGTCGGTGGTTTCGGTCGTGGTGCCGGGTTTCGTGGCCATGCGTGACACTCCATTCATCCGTGCGGGCGAGCCGGATGCCGCCTAATATGGAACGCGCGCCGGGCAGTTCATCACCCCGCGCGCGCAAGCTTTCACCAATGACGCGAGAGCGCGCCGGGATCAACCCTCGGCACCCACCTCACCGCGCCGATGCGCATCGGCGGCTTCCTTCAACAGCGCGACGCGCCGCACATTATCGGCGGTCGGGTTGGCGCTGGCCTCCTGTTGCGCCTGCGCCAGGTCCGCGTGCAGTTCGGCATCGCCGCGCAGGCGGGCGAAGAAATGCCAGAAACAGGCCTCCGCCTCGGCCGGCTGGGCATCGGGCCGCGCGCCTTCGGGCAGGGCCCGCGCGCCCAGCACCCAGTCCAGCGCCGGCCCACGCAGATGTTCGCGCAGCGCCTCTCCTTCAAGGCCCGCGGGCAATTCCAGCGGCGCATCCCTGAATTGCATGGCATGCCCATCGGGCAGGTCGAGCATGGCCAGCGCCTCATCGAGGTCCGCCAGCAGCCAGGGGTGGTGCAGCAGCGTGGCCAGCAGCGCGCGGGCCTGGGCGGGGCGGGTGGCGGCACCCGGCACCGGCCGGGCGGCACTGCGCGGCGCAGGCGCCGGGCCACGCCGGCCCAGCGGGAAGAAGCGGTCGAGCCAGGCGCGCCGGTATTCGGAACCGAGGCCCTTGTCGGCGATCGTCCCCGCCGCATCCACCAGCCGCTTGCGGAAGGCCGCGCGTTCCTCGGGGCCGGTCAGTGCGCGCCCCTCGCGCAGCATGTCGAACAGCGCATCGGCCAGGCCGCGCGCTGCGCCGAGCACCGCCTCCATCGGGGCCGCGCCGCGGGCCACCAGGCTGTCAGGGTCCTCGCCCTGCGGCAGGGTGGCGAAGCGCAGGCTGCGCTCGGGCGTCAGCAGCGGCAGCGCCACCTCGGCCGCGCGCGCCATGGCCCGGGCGCCTGCGGCATCGCCATCCAGGCACAGCACCGGCTCGGGGCTGACGGCCCAGAGCGCCTCGATCTGCTCCTGCGTCAAAGCCGTGCCCAGCGGCGCCACCGCGCCGGTGAACCCCGCCTGATGCAGGGCGATCACGTCCATATAGCCCTCGGCCACCACCAGCCTGGCGCCGCGAAACACGCCCTCGCGCGCCAGATCCAGGCCGTAGAGGCTGCGGCGCTTGGAGAAGACCGGGCTTTCCGGGCCGTTCACGTATTTCGGCTGGCCATCGCCCAATATGCGGCCGCCGAAGCTGATGGTCCGCCCGCGCCGGTCGCGGATGGGGAACATCACGCGGTTGAAGAACAGGTCCACCAGGCCCCGCTCGCGCTCCTGCATCAACCCGGCTTCCAGCAACTGCCCCGGCTCGATCCCCTGTTCGCGCAATTCGGCGGCCAGCGCCCCGCGCCCCTCGCCGGACCAGCCCAGGCCGAAGCGGGCGATGGTCTCGTCCGAGAGGCCCCGGCGGCGCAGATAGTCCAACGCCGGGCGACCCTCGGGCGTGTGCAGGCGGCGGGTGAAGGCGGCCTCGGCGGCGGCCAGCACGCCATGCATGTCGCGCGCGCGGGCCTCACGGCGGGCGGCCTCCGGGCTGGGTTTGGGCACTTCCAGGCCGGCTTCGGCCGATAGCCGCTCGATCGCCTCCATGAAGGCCGCACCCTCGCGCTGCATGACGAAGCTGATCGCATCGCCATGCGCGCCACAGCCGAAGCAGTGGAAATGGTCGTCATAAACGTAGAAGGAAGGCGATTTTTCGTTGTGGAACGGGCAGCAACCCTTCCAGTTGCGCCCCGAGCGGGTCAGCCGCGTGGCGCGCCCGATCAACGGCGCGAGCGGGGTTCGCGCGCGCAATTCGTCCAGGAAGTTGGGCGGGAGCGCCATGGGCACATGATACCAGGACTGGCGAAACCTCGCACCCGGCGCTATCGGAGTGTTATGACACCCGCCGAAATCCAGGCCGTCCAGGCCGAACTCCGTCGCCTCACCGGCTCACCCAAGCTGACCATCCGCGCGCCGGTGCGCCGCGGCATGCCGGTGGAACTGATGGCCGGCGAGGAGGTCATCGGCACCATCGACCGCGATGATGATGATGGCGACCTGGCCTATCACGTGACCATCACCATCCTCTCGGAAGACCTGAAGGGTTGAAGCCTTCAGCGGTGGCGGATCACCGCCACCGGCCCGCCGCCATCCGGCCCCTGATGCTCCGCCCCGCCTGAGACGAACAGCTCCGTCCGCCCGATGGCGGCCGCGATCACGCCGCCCACGACGGCGCGTGCATGGCGCGTGGCGTTGATGTCGCTGTCATCATTCATGGTGTGGCGTGCGCCGCGGATCAGGCCGGTGGTGCTGGGCTCGGCCTTGGCCAGCACGGCGACAACCTGCTCGCGCGCAGCCGCATCAAGCTGGCCGGCGGCGGCAATGCCCACCGCGCCAAGTGCCGCCTGCACCGCCGGCAGGTCGATCGCGTCGGCCATCACCGCATGGCCGATCGCCAAAGGCCCCGCCCAGCCGCGCGACATGCCCAGCACGATCACCTCGTTGCGCGTCAGCTCCACGCCCGCCGAGCAGGACGCCACACCCGAGAACAGCGACCAATCCGCCCCCACCGCCGCATCCGTCACGGCCGCGATCTCGCCCAGCGCGAGCGCCACGCCCAGCGCCGAGGCGCCGCGCGACAGCCCCATGGAATGGTAGGTGTCATGCGTGGCAACCGGCGCGGCTGCAAGCGCGATGCGCGCGCTGGTCAGCAGTGGGCATTTGACCTGCACGTAATGGACATCCGCGGGGTCGGTGATGCCGGCCTGGTCCATCGCAGCGCGCACCGCAGCGGCGGTGGCGTTCACCTGGCCCATGCGGCCCAGCGCCTCGGGCGGCAAATCGGGCGTGAAGGCGGTGCCGATGGCCAGCGCGCCATGGGCGTGCGGCGCCGCGGCTTCGCCCACCGCGAGGACCAGGAAATGCGGCGACAAGCCGCCCTCCGTCCCGCCGGACATCACCATCGCCACATCATCGCGGCCGCCGCGCCGGGCCAGCATGTGTTCCAGCGATTGCACCGCATAGGCGCGCGTGAAGTCATTGACGCAGCCATTGCCCTCGGTCTTGCCCAGAATACCCACGACCTGTTCGGGGCGCAGCGCGCCCGAATCGAACAGCGCCTCGATGCCGGCGGTATCGCCGGGGTGGCGCATGGAAACGCGGTGAATCAATGCTTGGCGTGTCGTCATGGCCTCAGCATTGCCGCAAGGCGGGGGCAGGGCTAGATGGGCGCCGCGTTTGACAAAGGTACCCCCATTGGCCCTGACCACCGCCCCCACGGGAGACAACCCCGCACTCGCCGCCCAGGCCGCGCTGCTGGCCCGCCCCATGACCGAAGATCGGCGCATGGCGGACGCCATCCGGGTGCTGGCGATGGATGCGGTGGAGGCGGCGAAATCCGGCCACCCAGGCATGCCCATGGGCATGGCCGATGCCGCGACCGCGCTCTTCACCCGGGCCTTGAAATACGACGCCGCAGACCCGCGCTGGCCCGACCGCGACCGCTTCGTGCTGTCAGCCGGTCACGGCTCCATGCTGCTCTACGCCCTGCTGCACCTCACGGGGCATGCAGGCATCGGGATTGATGACCTCAAGCGCTTCCGCCAACTGCACAGCATCACCGCGGGCCATCCCGAACTCGGCGAACACCCGGGCATCGAGATGACCACCGGCCCGCTCGGCCAAGGCATCTCCACCGCCGTCGGCATGGCGATGGCCGAGCGCATGCTGGCCGCGCGCTTCGGCAAGTCGCTGGTCGATCACCGCACCTGGGTCATCGCCTCGGATGGTGACCTCCAGGAGGGTATCAGCCACGAAGCTGCCTCGCTGGCCGGGCATTACAAGCTCGACAAGCTCTGCGTGCTCTGGGACGACAACCACATCTCGATCGATGGCGACACGTCGTTGTCATTCTCCGAAGACGTGCTCAAGCGCTTTCAGGCCTATGGCTGGGCGGTCAAGCGCGTGGACGGGCATGACCCGGCGCAACTGGCGGGTGCGTTGAGCTGGGCAGTGCGCAACCGCAAGCCTTCCATCATCGCATGCCGCACCATCATTGGGTTTGCGGCACCGAAGAAGGCGGGCACTGCGGCCAGCCACGGCGCGCCCTTGGGCGCCGATGAAATCGCCGGAGCACGCGCGGCGATGGGCTGGAACCACCCACCCTTCGAAATCCCCGCCGGCATCAAGGAAGCCTGGGAGACGGCCGGCGCGCGCGGTGGCGGGGCACGGCGCTCCTGGCTGAAGCGGTTGTCGAGGCACCCGATGCGCGCGGAATTCGAACGCGCCATGGCTGGCCGTCTGCCCGAGAACTGGTCCGAGGCACTGGCCGCGCATCGCAGCGCCATCGCCGCCTCCAAACCCAAGCTCGCCACGCGCGTGGCCTCGCAGCAGGCACTCGCCGCGCTGGTGCCCTCGGTGCCGGAAATGGTTGGCGGCAGCGCCGACCTGACCGGGTCGAACAACACCGATGTGAAGGGCATCGCCGCCGTGAAGCCCGGGGATTTCTCCGGCCGCTACATGCATTGGGGCGTGCGCGAGCATGGCATGGCGGCCGCCATGAACGGCATGGCGCTGCATGGCGGCGTGATCCCGTATTCCGGCACCTTCCTGATCTTCTCGGACTATCTGCGCCCTGCCCTGCGCCTGGCCGCCCTGATGAAGACGCGCGCGATCCATGTTTTGACGCATGACAGCATCGGGCTGGGTGAAGACGGGCCGACGCACCAGCCGGTGGAAACGCTCGCCGCCTTGCGTGCCATCCCCAATTGCTGGGTGATGCGCCCGGCGGATGCGATGGAAACCGCCGAATGCTGGGAAATGGCGGTGCGCCGCGCGGATGGTCCTTCGGTGCTGGCGCTGTCGCGACAGGGCCTGCCGGCGCTGCGCGATGATGCCGGCGAGAACCGCTCCGCCCGCGGCGGCTATGTCCTGGCCGAGGCGTCCGGGCCGCGGCGGGCCACCATCATCGCCACCGGCAGCGAGGTGATGATCGCCATGGCCGCGCGCGAGACGCTGGAGGCCGAAGGCACGCCCACCGCCGTCGTCTCCCTGCCCTGCTGGGAAGCCTTCGCGCAGCAGCCCGGCGCATACCGCGCCGATGTGCTGGGCACGGCACCACGCTTCGGCGTGGAGGCCGCCATCGGCTTCGGTTGGGAAGCGCTGCTAGGGTCGGATGGCACCTTCATTGGCATGACCGGCTTCGGCGCATCCGCGCCCGCCGAGAAGCTCTACGAGCATTTTGGCATCACACCCGCCGCGGTGGTCGCGGCAGTACGCAAACGCCTGGGTTAGGGAAGAAAAACATGGCAGTGAAGGTTGCGATCAACGGCTTCGGGCGCATCGGCCGCCTGGTTCTGCGCGCGATGATCGAAAGCGGGCGCGATGACGTGCAGTGCATCGCCATCAACGATCTCGGCAGCCCCGAGGCCAATGCCCATCTCTTCAAATACGACAGCGTGCATGGCCGCTTCGATGGCGAGGTGAAGGTGATCGACGGCGCGCTGGTGATCAGCAAGGGCGCGCGCACATGGGGCCCGATCAAGGTCAGCGCGCAGCGTGATCCTTCGCAGGTGCCGTTTGCCGGCGTCGATGTCGCGCTGGAATGCACGGGCATCTTCACCACCAAGGCCAAGGCCGCGCCGCTGATGGCGGCGGGCGCGCGCAAGGTGCTGATCTCGGCACCCGCCGATGAGGTGGATGCGACCATCGTCTATGGCGTGAACCATGGCGTGCTGACGAAGGACATGACCGTCGTCTCCAACGCCTCCTGCACCACCAACTGCCTGGCGCCGATGGTGCATGTGCTGCATGGCAAGTGGGGCGTGCTGCGCGGCTACATGGTCACGATCCACGCCTATACCGGCGACCAGAACACGGTCGATACGCTGCACAAGGACCTGCGCCGCGCGCGTGCGGCCGCGGTCTCCATGATCCCGACCAGCACAGGCGCGGCCAAGGCCGTGGGCCTGGTGCTGCCGGAACTCGCCGGCAAGCTGGACGGCACCGCCATTCGTGTGCCCACGCCGAACGTGTCGCTGGTCTCGCTGGATGTGAACCTGGCGACCGACGGCGTGACCAAGGACATGGTCAATGCCGCCATGGCCGAAGCCGCCGGCGGCGCGCTCAAGGGCGTGCTGGGCTATGAGACCGAGCAACTCGTCTCCATCGACTTCAACACCAACCCCATGTCCTGCACCTTCGACGCCACCCAGACGCAAAGCCTGGATGGCGGCAAGCTGGTGCGCGTCATGGGCTGGTACGACAATGAATGGGGCTTCTCGAACCGCATGAGCGATACGGCGGCGCTGCTCGGCCACCTGTGATGCGTCCCTGACGCCTGGGTTAGAGCGGGATGCGTTGAGGTGGAATCACCGAAAACGCTGAATCCCACTCTCCACAAAGAGCTGGAGCAGGCTGTGTGAACGCTTGTGAACACAGCGTGCTCTAGCCCATGCGTCAGACCAGGCTCAGCGCGCGGGCCGAGTGTTGTTCAGCGCGCGGCTCGTCACGGTGCCGCGCGGATTGCCCGGCATGCCGTCCGACTGCATCGGATATGCGCCGGAGGTATTGGTCCCCGCCGCGCGATCCAGGGCGCGCCCTGCCGCGGTGCCGGTGGGGTTGGCCGCCGTGCCGTCGGTCTGCGAGGGGAAGGCGCCGGAATTATTGGTGCCGGCCTCGCGGTCAATGCTGCGCATCACGGCCGTGCCGGGCGGGTTGCCGCGGGTGCCGTCGGGCGGCCCTTCGCAGGCCGCCGTCAGCAGGCTGGCCAGTGCAATCGCCGGCAGGCCGAAGCTCGAAATCCTGATCATGTCGTATGTCCCCGGGTCAACCGGGCCTGCCCGGCCGCGCGCGGCGCGCAGCCTGGGACAGGCCCATGCAGCGTCAACGGCGCAGCGCCATGAAGGTTGCATGCGCAACCTTGGGCCGGGTGAAGCGTTGCGTTCCACGAGGCGTCCGTTCGGCCGCTTGTGGAGGGTTCATCATGACGACCAAGGCGATCATCGGCTTCGCCCTGCTGGGCATGGGCCTGCTTCTGATGGTGCTGGGCTTCAATGCTTCACGCGCACCGGTGGAGCAGGTTACCGAGGCACTGACCGGCAACTACACCGACCGGACCATGTGGTACCTGCTGGGTGGCGCGATCGCCATCATGGCGGGCCTGGTCCTCACATTCATGAACCGCCGCGTCTGACGTGGCCAACACAGGAAGGGAGGCTGCCATGTCACTGGGCACCATTCTGATCATCGTGCTTCTCATCGCGCTGCTGGGCGGCTTCAGCGGCCGTTTCGGCGGCTATGGATATGGCTTCGGCCATGGCGGCGTGAGCGTGCTGGGCGTCGTGCTGATCATCGTCGTCGTGCTGGCGGCGACGGGACGTCTCTGACCGCCACAGGCTCGGTAGATTCCGATTCTACCGGGCCTTGCCCGCCACTGGCCATGCAGCCGATACCGCGACGAACCAAACCCTGGGACGCGCGGCCCACCCCAGGCAGAACCCCTATGCAGCCGTCCCGCAGCCCGCCGCGGAACACACCGCGGCCCACCATCCCAGCCGGATGGGATTTTCACGCCGAACTCTTGGCCGTCCTGCCCGCCTTGCGCGGCTATGCCCGCTCGCTCGCGCGGCACCGCGAGGACGCCGATGACCTGGTGCAGGACAGTGTCTCGCGCATGCTGGCCGCCGCCGACCGCTTCACGCCCGGCACCAGCTACCGCGGCTGGTCCTTCACCATCCTGCGCAACCGTTTTCTCAGCGACTGCCTGGTCCGCCGGCGTCGCTTCGTCAGCCTCGACGAACAGGACGCACAGGCGCACAGCACCCATGCGGCCCAGGCCGAGCGGCTGCAATTGCGCGATCTGCGACACCAATTCGCGCAGCTCCCCGCGCCGGCGCAACGCGTGCTGACATTGGCCGCTGATGGCCGCACGACCTACGAGGTCATCGCACGGCACGACGGTTGCGCGGTGGGCACCATCAAGAGCCGCGTGCACCGCGCCCGCGCCGAACTGCGCGGGCGGCTGCACGCGGCCTATGGATAACGCCTGCCTCAGCCACGCGGCTCATAGCTGAAGGCCGGGCGCGCGGTCAGTGTCTCGCGGGTGGCGCCGGGCAGCATCCAGCGGCTGGTCTGCTGGTTGTAGCGCAAATCGCTCATCGGCACGGTGACCAGACGCGCGCCGATGCCCAGGAAGCCGCCCACCGACAACACCACGGTCATGCCCGCACCACCGCTGCCCAGGATCAGGTCGTCCACCGAACCGATGCTGGCGCCGGCTTCATTGAACACATCGGCGCCGACGATCTTGCTGGTCCGCTGGTCATTGGTGGCGCGGCTGGGCATGGCGGGACGGGCGGCGAGCGATGGGGCAGCGCCGGTGAATGCCGGGGCCGGTGCGGCGCCAGGCATTGCCGGCTGCGCCATGGGGATGGTTGGCGCCGGCGGGGTGGTGGGGGCGGTCTGGCCCAGAGCCAAGCCGGGGGCAAGCGTGAGTACGCCAAACAAGGCTGCGCGAAGGAAGGGGGAGGGAGGGGTCATGGGGTCGTCTCCTGGAGCATCACGCGGACCGACAGGATTGTCGGGACCGATGAAGATGTTGAAAGACTTGGGGCGAGAGCGCGGGTGACCGCGACAAGACAAGCCCGCCGGCGCTGAGCCGAACCGCGCTGATCCCGCTGCGTCGGGAGCGCGGCGCCAGATATTTTTCTCTACCGATTGGTTCGAAGAAAAATCGCGATTCTTGGGTGCAGGCCAGATCATTGAACGGGCTGAAACAGCCCGTTCAGATCGCGCCATCACGGGCGAGGTTTCCGATCGACGGCGGTGCCGTGCCGCTCAATGGCGGCGGCGCCAGACGGGGCGCCCGGCATCGACCTGCGAGGGTGTGGTCAAGGCACCGACGGCAGCGCCGCCGACCGCGCCGATCGCCGCGCCGGCAAGCGGATTGCCACCGGTCGCGGCGCCGATCACCGCACCACCCGCGGCCCCCAGGCCAGCGCCGGAGAGCAGCCTGTCACTGGTGGACTGGCCGCAGCCGCCAAGGGCGAGTGCCAGCGCTGCGATCGGCATGAGAAGGCGTGGAGCGGTCATCTGGAACATCCCTGAAGCTGTTGACCCTTCAGAGACTCCCAGACGCGGCGAAAGTTGCATCACTGCGTGGCGAGGCAGTCGGGCAGCAAGGTTTGACCTGCGCCCCGAGAAGCCCTCGATCTTTGAATAGAGTCCTCCTGATCAGGGGCATGGAGATGCGACGGAGCAGGTTTACGGGCGGCACCTATGCCGACCAGGTCACCGGCATGCTGCATAAAGCAGGAGGCCGGCGGGGCGACGACGGATGCATGGCGTGGTTACAGGATCAGCCCGGCGACGTTCTACAAATGGAAAGCGCGGTAAGCCGGCTTGCATGTCTCCGAGGCACGGCGCGGGTCCGCCGCAATGGGCCGAGCCCTCCGGCTTTTCACCACCCGGCTAGGCAGCGCGATCACACCGCTCGGCATCCGCTGCCCAATGTTCAGACATATGCCGGGCGCGCAGCCTGTTGGCGGCCGTCAAGGCCGTCTCGGTCGCGTCCCAGGCCACGCAATCGCGCGCCAGCAGCAGCGTCCGCGGGAATTCGCGCCGCACCAGGTCCAGGTCATGCAGTACGGCGATGATGGTCCGCCCCTCGCCATGCCAGCGCCGCAGCAGGGCCAGCATGTCGGTCGCTGTACGCTCGTCGAGCGCGGTGAAGGGTTCGTCCAGCAGCAATATGGGCGCGTCCTGCATCAGCAACCGGGCAAAGAGCAGCCGTTGGAACTGCCCGGCCGACAGGCTGCCGACACCGCGCGCTTCGAAACCGCGCAAACCCACC
>JAPLOK010000399.1 GCA_026400775.1 Alphaproteobacteria bacterium
ATGCGCAACGCCGCGCCGCGCACCGTCGAGGACACCTGGCGCAAGGCCGGTCAGCTCCTCGAGCTCGTCTCGCCCAACGAATGCGCCAACTACCTCAGCAACTCAGGCTACGCTTCCATGTAAAAACAGCATGCTCTAGATGAGGCCGCGGCCGCCAACCGGGAACTCAATGAGGACGTAGCCTCGTTCGGCCTGCACCGGGCGCAGCGGTTATTGCGCAGCATACCTTAGCGTGAACGGAAAAAGCGGCGCGACATGATCTGGCGCAAACCCCGCCAGCCGCTGTCGCGATATTGTCACACGCTGTAAAGGGAGGTGCCCATGCGTTCCCGCGACGTGACCGAGCTGGTCCGCGACCAGCGCCCATTGACCCTGCCGCCCGAAACCCCCGTGCATGAGGCAGCCGCCGCCATGCATGCGCGCCGCGTCGGCGCCGTGCTGGTGGTGGAGAACGACCGCCTGGTCGGCATCTTCACCGGCCGGGACGCGCTGCGCTGCCTGGCGCGCAAGACGGGCGATGCCTGCACCCTGCGCGACGCGATGACCCCGGCGCCGCACAGCCTGTCGCCCGGCACGCCCGCGATGGATGCGCTGCGCGCCATGCATGACATGGGCGTGCGCCATATGCCGCTGGTCGATGAAGGGCGCGTGGTCGGCATCGTCTCGCGCTATGATTTCCGCGCCATGGAGCATGCTAAGCTGGAGGAGGAGACGGGGTATTTCGAGACCATCCGCTGATCGCCTATCCTGCGCGGATGCAAGTCTCGAACCCGCCTGATTCCGATATCGCCGCGCTGTTGGCGCGCCGGCCTCGCGTGGCGCTGGTCGGCGCGTCCGACAAGCCCGCGCGCGCCTCGAACAGCGTGATGCGCTTCCTGCTGGAACGCGGCTTCGCCGTCGTGCCAGTGAACCCTGTGCTGGCGGGCAGGACCATCCATGGCCAGCCGGTGGTCGCCACCCTGGCGGAGGCCGCGCCGCTGGACATGGTCGATGTGTTCCGCCGCAGGGAGGAAGCCGGCGCGGTGGTGGACGAAGCCGCCGCACTTGGCGCCCGCGCCGTCTGGCTGCAGCTCGATGTGGTGGACGAAGCCGCGGCCGCACGCGCCCGTGACCAGGGCGTGCTGGTGGTGCAGGACCGCTGCCCGGCCATCGAATGGCCACGGCTGCGCGTTACCTGACAGGCGCCGCCGTCAACCCCAGCAGCCGGATCAAAGAGCCTGGGCCTTGCGGCGCCGCGGCCATGATCTGGGGCACCGGCACCGGCTGTTGGGGCCGCAGCGCCACCTCCACGCCACGCGCCTGCCGGCGCACCAGGCCCACCAGGGAATCGCGCAATTGCAGCATGCCTGGCGGCGCGTTCTGCATGGAGAACAACTGGCCCAGCAGTTGCGCATGCTGCTGGCGGACCTGCTCCTCGTTCATGCGCATCTGCTCTGCCTGGGCACGCAGCGCGCGGGCGTAGAGGCCTTCATCGACGAAGCGCAGCCGCGCATCGCGCAGGATCATCGCCGTGATGTCGTTGCGCTGCGCGGCCGCTGGCGTCCAGCCATCCAGCGTCACGCCCAGGGCGATGGCACCGATTTCGTGCACACCCAGCGCCAAGGCCGGCATGGTGACGCGCCCGGCGGTGGGTTCGTAGGCGGCCTCGAATGTCAGCGATGCGTCGAACTGGCGCAGGCCCAGCGCATCGAGGAACTGCGCCGTCACCGGCGAATTCGCGACCTGCACGCCACGCAGCGCGAAGCGCATGGTGCCGGCCATGTTGGCCAGCGTATCGGCCTCGACCAGAAGCCCCGCCGCGCCGCCCAACGGCATGCCGCCCGGCCCGGTCAACAGCAATTGCTGGAACGCCACGGACAGCCGGCCGGCCGGCGGGCTGGGCGGCGGCACCTGGCGCACCGCGGCATCCATCAGTGCCGCCATGTCGAAGCCGGCCAGCGTGAAGCCCGCCAGCGTCATGCCCTGCACCGGGGATTGCGGAATATTCGCCACCGTCAGCCCCTCCAGGCTGAGCGTGCCGCTGCGGCCCGCGCCATACTCGCGCAACGCCACCCGCTGGATCGAGACGCGCGGCTCGCCGACCGCTTCCAGGCCTTCGATCACCAGGCTCTCCAGGCCGAATTCCAGCGGCATGGGGTGGCCACCGCCGGGTGCGGGCGTGTGGCGCAGGCGTTCGATCTCGATGCGCGCGATGAGCAGCGTGTCATTGCCATCCTGCGTGAGCACGCCGCGCATAACGGCACGGCCGACGCCGGTCTCGGTCAGGCCCTCCAGCTCCAGTTCAGCGATGCGCACCGTCTCATCCGGGCGGACCAGACGCACGCCGGACAGGCGCACGCCGTCAGGATCCGCCGCCAAAGGTGCTGCACTGTCGAATGCCAAAGTGGTCGGCGCAGGCAACAGGGCGCGCAGCCTGGCGATGGCGGGGTGTTCGGTGGGCTGCGCGAAGGCCGGCAGCGAAACAATCGCCGCAAGCGCCAAAGCAATGGAAAGACGCATCCTGGAGCTTCCCTTCAAGGTCGCAACAGAATGGCACATCCGCTGCCCCTGGCGAGATACGATGAGTGACGCCATGTTAAAGATATGGCGCAACTCCCCGCGAAGCCGCGCGACGACGTCGCGGCCTTCCTGGCCCGTGTGAACAGCATGCCCGTACGCACTGCCAGCGCGCGGCAGGGTCGGCTGTTGTTCATCATGGACGCCACCGCCAGCCGCCAGCCCAGCTGGGACCGCGCCTGCCACCTGATGGCGGAGATGTTCGCCGTCACGCGTGAGATCGGCGGGCTGGCCGTCTCCCTGGTGTATTTCCGCGGCCATCTGGAACTGGCCGCCACCCCCTTCCTGTCCGATGGCGCCGAGCTGACGCGCCGCATGGCCGGGGTGCAATGCCTGGGCGGGCAGACCCAGGTGCTGCGCGCATTGTCGCACGCGCTGAACGTGACGCGGGCCGAGCGTGTGCATGCCTGCGTGCTAGTGGGCGATGCGCTGGAGGAAGCGGTCGATCCGGTCTGCCACGCGGCCGGCCAGCTTGGCATCCATGGCACGCCCGTCTTCGCCTTCCATGAGGGGGCCGAACCACACAGCGCCGATGCCTTCCGGCAGATCGCCAAGGTCTCAGGCGGCGCCTTCGCACCCTTCGATTCCGGCAGTGCCGATGCGCTGCGCGACCTGCTGCGCGCGGTGGCGGTCTTCGCGGCGGGCGGTCGGGCGAAGCTCGCGGCACTGTCCGGGCCGGCGGCGAAGCGCGTACTGGCCCAATTGCCGGCGCCGCGATGATCTGGCTGATTGCGGGCTTCGCGGCGCTGGCGTTGGCCTTCATGCTGCTCTCGGCCTTCGCGCGCGCCGATGCGGCGGCGGTGAAGAAGGCCGTGGTCTGGGGCGGCATGGGCCTGGGCATCCTGGTGGCGCTGTTCCTGCTGCTGAGCGGGCGCGGCGGCATGGCATTCTCGGCGCTGGTGTTTTTCGGCCCAGCCTTGTGGCGCTGGTGGCAGGGCTGGCGCGCCAAGCAGGTGTTCCAGGGCGCCGCGCGCGATGGCGAGACGGCGGTCGACACCGCCACGCTGGAAATGCGCCTGGAACTGGCGACGGGCGAAATGCGCGGCCGCGTCATCCGCGGCGTCTTCGCCGGACGCGACCTCGCGGAACTGGCGCTGCCACGGCTGTTGGAACTGCTGGAGGATTGTCGCGCAGAGGACCCCCAGAGCGTGCCCCTGCTGGAGGCCTGGCTGGATCGCGTCGCTCCCGAGTGGCGCAACCCAGCCGAGGCGCCGCTTGACCGCCGCGCCGCGCTGGATCTGCTGGGGCTGCGCGAAGGCGCCTCGGAGGACGAAATCCGCACCGCGCACCGCCGCCGCATGCGGGAGGCGCACCCTGATGCGGGGGGTGATGCAGCCTTGGCCGCTCGGCTGAACGCGGCACGGGACTTTCTTCTTGGCGACTGAAACGGAAGTTTCACGACATGCTGCGACGTGACAGCCACCGGCGCCGCGTGGCACATGCCCAATAACCAGGAGGTTCCGAACCATGCTGAAGCCGCTCCGCAAGGCTGTGATGCCCGTCGCCGGGCTTGGCACGCGTTTCCTGCCCGCGACCAAGACCGTCGCGAAGGAAATGCTGGCGGTGGTCGATCGCCCGCTGATCCAATACGCCGTGGATGAGGCGCGGGCCGCGGGCATCGAGCAGTTCTGCTTCGTGACCGGCCGCGGCAAGACCGCGATCGTGGAGCAGTTCGATGTCGCCTATGAGCTGGAGCGCACGCTCGAGGAACGCGGCAAGTCCAAGGAGCTGGCCGAATTGCGCGCGCAGCAGCTGGCGCCCGGCAGCGTCATCACCACGCGCCAGCAAGTGCCGATGGGCCTGGGCCACGCCATCTGGTGCGCCCGGCATTTCATCCAGGACGAGCCCTTCGCCATCCTGCTGCCTGATGACCTGATGATGTGCGACGTCTCCTGCACCAAGCAGCTGGCCGACGCCTACAAGGAAACCGGCGGCAATGTGGTCGCGATCGAGGAGGTGCCGCGCGAGCGCGTCAATCGTTACGGCGTGATCGACATCGCCGAGGATAAGGGGCGGCTGGTCTCGGTGAAGGGCCTGGTGGAAAAGCCGCCGGTGGATCAGGCACCGTCCAACCTGACCATCATCGGCCGTTATGTGCTGATGCCCGAGGTGATCGGGCATCTGGCCAAGATGGAAAAAGGCGCGGGCGGCGAAATCCAGCTGACCGACAGCATGGCCAAGCTGATCGGCACGCAGCCCTTTCATGGCGTGCGCTACGAAGGCCGTCGCTTCGATTGCGGTGACAAGGCCGGGTATCTGGAAGCACAGGTGGCCTTCGCGCTGGCGCGGCCCGATCTGGCCCCGGCGATGAAGGACATCCTGGCCCGCTACAGTTAGCGCCTGGCATGAAAATCACCATTCTCGGCGCGGGTTATGTAGGGCTGGTCTCCGGTGCCTGCTTCGCGGAATTCGGCGTCGATGTCGCGCTGGTGGATAGTGACCCCGCGCGCATCGAGGCGCTGCGCGCCGGCCGCATGCCGATCTACGAACCCGGGCTAGACCGCCTGGTGGCCGATAATGTGCGCGACGGGCGGCTGACCTTCCATACCGAATTGGCGCCTGCCATGGCGGGCGCAGAGGCAGTGTTCCTGGCGGTCGGCACCCCGTCGCGCCGCGGCGATGGCCATGCCGACCTGTCCTATGTGTTCGCGGCCGCCGAGCAGGTGGCGCGCGTGGCGACCGGGCCGCTGACGCTGGTCACGAAATCCACCGTCCCGGTGGGCACGGGCCAGCGCATCATCGATCTGGTGCGCGCCATTCGTGATGATGTGGTCGTCGCGTCCAACCCGGAATTCCTGCGCGAAGGTGCTGCCATCGGCGATTTCATGCGGCCCGACCGCGTGGTCATCGGCGTCGAGGCCGGCGCGCGTGGCGAGGTGGCGCTGACCACGCTGAAGCGCCTGTATCGCCCGCTGTATCTCATCGAAACGCCCATCGTCGCGACCAGCCTGGAAACCGCCGAGACCATCAAATACGCCGCCAACAGCTTTCTTGCGATGAAGATCACCTTCATCAACGAGGTCGCCGATCTGTGCGAGAAAACCGGCGCCGATGTGCATGATGTCGCGCGCGGCATCGGCCTGGACGGCCGCATCGGGCGGAAGTTCCTGCACCCTGGCCCCGGCTATGGCGGCAGCTGCTTCCCCAAGGATACGCTGGCATTCGCGCGTACCGCGCAGGATGCCGGCACGCCGCTGCGCCTCGTGGAAACCACCATCGCCGTGAACGACGCGCGCAAGGAAGATATGGCGCGCCGCGTCATCGCGGCGCTGGGCGATGCGCATCGCAAGCGCATCGCGATCCTGGGCCTGACCTTCAAGCCAGAGACGGATGACATGCGCGACGCACCCTCTCTCGCCGTGCTGCCGGCGCTGCTCGCCGCCGGCGCCACCATCATCGCCTATGACCCCGAGGGCACGGCCCAGGCACGCCCCATGCTGCCAGCCGCGACGCAGTATGCCGGCAGCGCGATGGAATGCGTCACCGGCGCCGACGCCGCCGTGCTGCTGACCGAGTGGAACGAATTCCGCGCTTTGCCGCCGGCCCGCCTCAAATCCGCCATGGCGGGCAATGTTTTCTGCGATTTCCGCAACGTCTATGACCCGGTGGCGATGCGCGCCGCGGGCTTTCACTACATCTCGATCGGGAGACCCTGATGGCCGCGTTCCAGCACCAGTTCCACAAGACCAGCCTGCGAGAATACGACATCCGCGGCATTATCGGCGAGACGCTGGGCGGCGATGATGCCTACGCCATTGGCCGCTGCTTCGGCAGCGTGGTGGTGCGTGCGGGCGGCAAGAAAGTGGCGGTGGGTTATGATGGACGCCTGTCATCCCCGATGCTGGAAGAACGCTTGGTGGCGGGCCTGATGGATTGCGGCCTGCATGTCGCGCGCATCGGCTGCGGGCCCACACCCATGCTGTATTTTGCGGCCTATGCGCTGGGTGCCGATGGCGCGGTGATGGTGACCGGCAGCCACAACCCGCCCAACTACAACGGCTTCAAGTCGATGATCGGCAAGAAGCCGTTTTTCGGCAAGGATATCCTGGGGCTGGGCGTGATGGCCGCCGCTGGCGATGTGGTGCCGGCCGCGCAAGGCACGTCCGAGCAGGTCGATGTCGCCGAGCAATACGTCACGCGCATGCTGAAGGATTTCGATGGCACGCGCGGGCTGAAGGTGGTGTGGGATCCGGGCAATGGCTCGGGCGGCGCCATCACCGAAATGCTGGCCGCGCGCCTGCCCGGCACGCACAGCGTGATCAACGCCAAGATCGACGGCAATTTCCCGAACCACCACCCCGACCCCACGGTGCTGAAGAACCTCGAGCAGATCATCGCCCAGGTGTGCGAGACCGGCGCCGATCTGGGCATCGCTTTCGATGGTGATGCGGACCGCATCGGCGTGGTGGACGGCAAGGGGCATATGCTGTTTGGCGACCAGCTGCTGGTCGTGCTGGCGCGCGATGTGCTGCGCAACCATCCCGGTGCGACCATCATCGCCGACGTGAAGGCATCGCAGGTGCTGTTCGACGAAGTAGCCAAGGCCGGCGGTACGCCCTTGATGTGGAAGACCGGCCACAGCCTGATCAAGCAGAAGATGGCCGAAACCGGCGCGCCCTTGGCCGGCGAAATGTCCGGCCACACCTTCTACGCCGACAAATGGTACGGCTTCGATGACGCGCTGTATTCCGCCGTGCGCCTGCTCGGCGTGCTGGGCCGCGCCACACAGACACTGGCCGAAATGCATGATGCCCTGCCCAAGGTGCTGAACACGCCGGAGCTGCGCTTCGACTGCGAGGAGGAGCGCAAATTCGCCGTCGTGAAGGAAGTGGCAGACCGCCTGGCGACATCCGGCGCCAAGGTGAAGGCCGTGGATGGCGTGCGCGTGCTGACCGATGATGGCTGGTGGCTGCTGCGTGCCTCCAACACCCAGGCGGTGCTGGTGGCGCGTGCGGAAGCGCGCACCGAAGCAGGGTTGGAACGGTTGAAGGCGCAACTTGCGGCGCAGATCACTGCCAGCGGCCTGCCGGTGCCCGATTTCTCCGGCGAGAACGCCGGGCATTAGACGACCGGCCCGTGCCGTGGCTAACCTCGGGGATCATCCACAGGGGTTGCATGGCATGCGGCTGATCATCTGGGTCCTGGCGTTGCTGCTGAGTGCCGCGCCGGGCTTCGCACAAGCGCCCGGCAAGCCCGGCTTCGGCGGCGGCAAGCCCGAGACCGAACAGCCCGGCGTCTGCAACGTGCAGCAGCGCCAGTTGATCGAGCAGGCCTTCCGCGATGCGCTGGCTATGACGCGGCTGTCCATCCAACGCCTAGACCGCGAGCCGAACCTGCCGGAATTCCGCCGCTGGTTCGGCACCGCGCCGGTGCAGACCGTGCGCGGCAACCTGGTGCTGATCGCCAATCACATGGCCACGCAGCGGCCGCCAGCCTTGTTCTGCAACCCGCCCAACGCCTGCCCGCAGGGGCGCTTCGCCTTCGTCATGACGGGCAGCGGCGGCATGGGTTTCTGTCCGCTGTTCTTCAACGCGCGCAATGACGGCTTCGACAGCCGGCCCGGCATTGTCGTGCATGAGATCAGCCATGTCGCGGCGCGGACGCGCGACATCGTCTATTCGCCCAGCCGCGCCGCCACATTGGCGAAGGACGACCCCATGAGTGCCGCGATCAACGCCGACAATTACGAGTATTTCGTGGAGACCACCGGGGCCGGCGCCCTGCGTTGACGCGCCGCCTCGACCGGCGGAACATGACGGAAAGTCCAAGAAAGGGAGATGTCATGCATCGCCGATCGCTCTTTGCCCTGCCTTTGCTGGCCACACCCGCGCTGGCGCAGGCTTGGCAACCCACCAGCACCATCCGCGTGGTCGTCCCTTTCCCCGCCGGCGGAACCACGGACATCCTGGCGCGTCTCTATGCCCAGCGCCTGACCGAAACACTGAGCGTCTCGGTAGTGGTGGAAAACCGCGGCGGTGGCGGCGGTTCCATCGGCGCCGATGTCGTGGCCAAGGCCGCGCCAGATGGGCAGACGCTGCTGTTCCACAACCTGACCTTCAGCACCACCACCGCAGCACTGGAATTCGCGAACCGCGCGCCGCATTCCATCGAGCGCGACTTCGCGCCCATCAGCCTCGGCGCGAATGTGCCCATGATGCTGCTGGTGCACCCCTCGGTGCCGGCGAACAACATTCGCGAACTGGCGGCCTGGGCTCGCACGCGGAACCCGCCGCCCTTCTATGGTTCCACCGGCCCAGGCAGCACCATCAACCTGATCGGGGAGGTGCTGAAGCGCGACGCAGATTTCGCCATGGAACACGTGCCGTTCCGCGGTGCGGCACCGCTCGTGCAGGATATGCTGGCCGGGCGCATTCAGTTCGGCGGTGACCAGCTATCCTCCTCGCTGGCGCATATCCGCGCCAATACGCTCAAGCCGATCGCGACACTCGCCACGCAGCGCGCCCGCGCCCTGCCGAACATCGCCACCGTGCGCGAACAGGGTTTCGCCAACGCGGAACTGCTCGGCTGGAACGGCTTCTTCGCACCGGCGCGCACGCCGGAACCCGTGCTGGCCAGGCTGCATGCGGAAGTGGCGGCCGCGGCGCGCCATCCGGCGCTGGCCGCGCGCATCGAAGAACTGGGCGCCGAGCCCGGTGGCAACAGCGCCGCCGAGTTCGGTGCCGCAGTACACGCGCAGATCAACGCAGTGCGCCCGCTGGTGCGCGAACTGCGCATGCAGGTGGAGTAGTCGCCATGATCCAACGTCGCACCATCTTCGCCATGCCAATGCTGGCCGCGCCCGCCTTGGCGCAGCAGTGGCAACCCAATGGCCCGATCCGCGTCATCGTGCCCTTCGCCGCCGGCGGCACGGCACCACGGATGTCCTCGCGCGCCTCTATGGCAACCGGCTCAGTGAAACGCTGGGCGTGCCGATCCTGGTCGAAAACCGCGGCGGCGGCGGTGGCTCCATCGGCGCCGAACTGGTCGCGCGCGCCGAGCCCAATGGGCAAGTGCTGCTGTTCCACAACAGCACCTTCAGCGCGACCACAGCGGTGTTGGAATTCAACAACCGCGCGCTGCATTCCATCGAGCGCGACTTCGCCGCCATCAGCCTCGGCGCGCTGGTGCCGACGGTGGTCATGGTGCACCCCTCGGTGCCCGCGACCAACCTGGCCGAATGGATCGCCTTTGCGCGTGCGCAGCCCTCGCCGCCCTTCTACGGCAGCACCGGCCCCGGCAGCGCCGGCCACCTGGTGGGTGAGGTGCTGCAGCGCGACGGTAATTTCCGCATGGAGCACGTGCCGTTTCGCGGTGCCTCGCTGCTGGTGCAGGACATGCTGGCCGGGCGCATTCCCTTCGGCGGCGACCAGCTGTCCACGTCGTTGCAGCATATCCGCGCGGGGTCGCTGCGCGCCATCGCCATCCGCTCCACCAGCCGCAGCCGTGTGCTGCCGGATGTCCAGACCGTAGCCGAACAGGGTTTTCCCAATGCGGCGATCCTGGGATGGAACGGCTTCTTCGCGCCGGCGCGCACGCCGGAAGCGGCCCTGGTGCGGTTGCAGGCGGAAATCGCCGCCGCCGCGCGCCACCCGCCGCTGGCCGCGCGCATCGACGAATTAGGCGCCGACCCCGGCGGCAATGCCAGCGCGGAATTCCGCGCCATGGTGCATGAACAGGTGGCGAGCCTGCGCCCGATCGTCCGCTCGCTGCGGCTGGCGCCTGAGTGATCCTGTTCGTCTACGGCACGCTGCTGAATGCACGCGTGCTGGACCGGATGGCAGGGTTGAAGGGGTTGCATCAGCGGCTGCGCCCGGCGCGGCTGGTGGGCTTTTCGCGGGTGTATCTGCGTGGCACGCCCTACCCCACGCTGGTACGGCTTGCAGGTGGCGCGGTTGATGGCGCCTTGCTGCGCGTGACGGGCGCTCCGCTGGCCCGGTTGAACGCCTATGAGGGGCCGTCCTATGCGCTGTGCCCGCTGCGCGTGCAGACTGCGCGCGGGCCGGTGCGCGCGGTGGCCTGGCTGGCGCAGCGCTGGCGCGCGGATCAACGCGCCTGGATGGCCTGAGCGGCACGTTCGCCCTCGGCCCAGGCGCCACTGACCATGCCGGCCATGCCGTGATGCGTGGCCTCGCCGGCGAAGAGAAGACACCCATCGGCCAGCGGTTGCGCCAGAGTCCCGCGCGCGCCGGCGGCACCCACGCGCGCCTGGCTGTAGCTGCCCAGGAAGAGCGGGTCCGTGCCCCAGCTGGTGGCGAGCGCCGCGCCCAAGGGCGGGTTGCCGAAGATGTGGCGCAGTTCCTCCCGCGCGTGTTCGACCAGCGCGGCACCGCCGCCCAATTCCCAGGCCAGCGCGCCGCCGGCAAAGCCGAACACGTGGTCCGCTTCGTGCGGCCAGAAGACGAAGCTCAGCGGGCGCGGGCGCGCTTCGGTCACGCGGCAACGCACGGAATGGAAGGGCGCGATGCCGAGTCGCTCGGGACAGCGGAAGGCGAATTTGTCGAGCAATGCCACGGGCAGGTCGTGCACCGCCTGTGCATGTGTCGCGGGCAATGCGGGCGTGAAGCGAATGCCACCCGCGGCCAGCACGCCGGTCGATACGGTGATGATCGCCGCGCGTGCGCGAAGCGTGCCGAAACCGCCCTGCGCGATGATGTGGGGGCCTGACCAGTCCAGCGATTCCACGCGCGCATCCAGGCGGATCGGCAGGCCTTGCGCCAGGCGCGCGATGACGCCGCCCACGCCTTCGCGCGGGAGAAGATTGCTGCCATCAGGGCTGTTGGCGGCGATGTCGTGGGCGGAGAGGTGCTCGACCTCCATCGCCTGGATTTGCGCGCCCTGCCAGTGCGCGACGGTCGCGTCCCAGGGGCCGCCCCGCGGGATCACATCGGCGATGGCGCGGTCGGGGCCGGATGCCGCGCGCGCAACCGCCGCGTGATAGGCGTTGTCGGCGCGTTGGAAGGCGGCGAGCTCGGCGGGCGTCGCCCAAGCGTCGCCCATCCAGAAATGCCGCTGGCGGATACGGTCGTGGTTGATGGCATCGGGCGCGTGCGGCGTCAGCGCGTTCTGTTCGGCTGCGTGCAGCCAGGTCGCGCCATGGTCGAAGACGGCGCCGAGCGTGGTGCAGGCATGGGCGCGGCCACCGATGCGCGAGCCGGCTTCCAGCACCACGCAGGTCAGGCCGCGTGCGGCAAGCGCGCGCGCGGCGGCAATGCCGGCGGCGCCGGCACCGATTACCACTACATCTGGATCGCTGGGGAACATGCGCGCAACATGGCACACCTGGAGCAGATCGCATCCGCCAGGATGCGTGAAGATGCTCCAAAAATCCTTCGGAGAATTGCCATGCAGCACCCGCCCGCCGAACCCGGTATGCACGAACAGGAGATCGACACACCGGCCTTGGTGCTGGACCTGGACGCCTTCGAGCACAACCTGGACACGATGGCGGCGCTGCTGGCGCCGACGCGCGCCAAGCTGCGCGCGCACACCAAGACGCACAAGTCGCCCATCATCGCCAAGCTGCAGGCGGCGCGCGGCGCGGTTGGCCAATGCGTGCAGAAAGTGGCTGAGGCCGAGGCGCTGGCCTGGGGTGGCATCGGCGACATTCTGGTCACGAACGAGGTGGTGGGTGCGCGCAAACTGGCGCGTCTGGCCGCGCTCGCGACCATCGCCGAAGTCGGGCTCTGCGTGGATGATGTGCGCCAAGTGGTGGCCGCAGAGCAGGCCGCGGCGGCCGCGGGGCGGCGGTTGAAGGTGCTGGTGGAAATCGACGTCGGCATGGGGCGCTGCGGTGTGGCGGCCGGCCCGCCGGCGGTGGCGCTGGCGCAGCGGATCGCCGCCAGCCCGCACCTGATCTTCGGCGGCATCCAGGCCTATCACGGCAGCGCGCAGCATATCCGCGAGCCGGAGCGCCGCGCCGCCGCCATCGCCGGTGCCGTCGAGGCCTCGCGCCGCACGGTGGAGCAGCTGCGCCAGCGCGGCCTCGCTTGCCCCGGAAATCCAGGCCGGCTCCTACGCCTTCATGGATGCGGATTACGCGCGCAATGGCGCAGCGCCGCCCTTCCGGCAAAGCCTGTTCGTGCTGGCCACCGTGATGAGTACCGCGCTCGACGGCGTTTGCGTGGTGGATGCCGGCCACAAGGCGATGCCGACGGACAGCGGCTACCCGCTGGTGCGGCCGGGCCTCGAATATGTCGGTGCGTCGGACGAACACGGAAAGATCGTGGTGAAGGACGGCACGCGGCCGGAACTGGGCGAGAAGATCCGCCTGACGCCGGGGCATTGCGACCCCACGGTGGACCGCTACGACTGGTATGTCGGCGTGCGTGGCGGGCGAGTGGAATGCCTGTGGCCGGTGGCAGCGCGAGGGGCCATGGCGTAACTCCCATATTCGGGATAGTTTCCCGAATGTGAGAGACGCGATCGAAGCCCGCATCGTCGAACGCCTGGCCGCCCTGCGCATCGCGGCCGGGCTGTCGCTGGAGGAACTGACCGCGCGCAGCGGTGTCTCGCGCGCCACCCTCTCACGCATCGAACGCGGCGAAACCAGCCCGACCGCCGGCCAGCTGGGCAGGCTTTGCGCCGTACATGGCTGGACGCTCTCGCGCCTGATGGCCGCGGCCGAGGACAGCGCTCCCGCCCTGATCCGCCGCGCCGAACAGCCCGAATGGACCGACCCGCGCAGCGGCTTCACGCGGCGCGCCGCATCGCCCCCGGGACCTGGCCTGCGCGTGGAAATCACCGCCTGCGAACTGCCTGCGGGCGCGGCCATCGACTATCCCGCGCCGCCGCTGCCGGGGATGGAACAGCACATCCTGATGCAGGCCGGCATGCTGGATTTCACGCATGACGCCGAGAGCTGGCGCCTCTCCGCCGGTGACTGCCTGCGGGTGAAACTGCATGGCGCCACCAGGCTTGCCGCTGGCGCGCGCGGGGCGCGCTACCTCATCATCATCGGACAGCCATGATCGAGACGCTCGACGCCGCGGCCACGGAGACAGCCATTCCCGCGCTCGCGCGCATCCTGCACGCCTGCGTGCATGGCGGCGCCAGTGTCGGTTTCATCCTGCCCTTCGCCGAAGCCGATGCCGCCGCCTGGTGGCGCGGCGCGGTGCTGCCGGGTGTTGTGGCGGGTGAACGTGTGCTGCTGGCCGCGCGCGATGGCGAGCGCATCATCGGCACGGCGCAGCTGGTGCCGGCGGGCATGCCCAACCAGACGCATCGCGCCGATGTCTCGAAGGTGCTGGTGCATCCCGATGCGCGGCGGCGCGGCGTGGCGCGGGCGCTGATGCAACGGCTGGAAGCGGTCGCGTTGGAGCGCGGCCGCTTGCTGCTGGTGCTGGACACGGTGGAGAACAGCCCGGCGCAACCACTTTATGCAGGGCTCGGATATCATCTGGCAGGCGTCATTCCGCAATATGCCCGCGCCGCCCTGCACCCGGCGCTGGAGCCGACCGCGGTGATGTGGAAGGCGCTTACAGCTGGGTGACCGGTCGTGCCGGATTCGCCAAGGGAGCGGTGCGCCGCAACTCGACGGGACGCGGGCGCAATTGCGGCTGACCTGCGCGCGGCGGTGTCGTCGGCGCTCGCTGCGCGCTGCGTGGCTGCGTCGCGTTGCGCGGCGCGCTGGCGGTCGGGGCCGCAGCCTGCTGCCGCGCCGGTGCAGGACGCGCTGCGGCCTGGCGGTTGGCCGGTGCGCGCGCGGCCTGCTGCGCGCGCGGGCCTGGCACCAGCGCCGTGCGCGCCGGACCCAGGCGCGGCGCGACACTGCCCTGCACATCGGCACGCGCGGCGTCGCGGTTGGAATTCTCCGCGACATAGCTGTTGGCGCGCCGCGACACGCCCTGCCGCGCGAAGCCTGCATCCAGCAGTTCCGCCATGTGCCGGTCACGCTCGGACCAGGACGGCCCGCCCATGACCACACCGATCAGCCGCACACCGTCACGGCGCGCGGAGGTGACGATGTTGAAGCCGCTCCAGCGGGTGTAGCCGGTCTTGATGCCATCCGCGCCGTCATAGGCGCTGAGCATGTGGTTGTGGTTGTGGATCGCGCGATTCTGCCAGCGGAAATGCGTGGCCGAGAACATCGCGTAGTGCTGGGGGAAATCCTCGATGAGGCGGCGGCCAAGCGTGGCCATGTCGCGTGCCGTGGTCTGCTGCTCGGCATCCGGCAGGCCGGAGGCGTTGCGGAAGGTGGTGCGCGTCATGCCCATCTGCCGCGCGCGCTGCGTCATCAACTGGGCGAAGCGCTCCTCGCTGCCGCCGAGGCGCTCGGCGATGGCGGCAGCCACGTCATTGGCCGAACGCGTGATGACGGCGAGGATCGCTTGCTCCACGCTCAACGACATGCCGGCGGGAATGCCGAGCTTCGATGGCGGACGCGATGCCGCTTCGGCGGTCATCGTGATGGTGCCCTGCGGGCTGACGCGGCCGTCGCGCATCGCCTCGAACAACATGTACAGCGTCATCATCTTGGTGAGGCTGGCGGGGAAGCGGGCTTCGTCCGCATTGTCGGCGGCGAGCACCTGGCCGCGAGCGTCCATCACGATGGCGGCGTAGTTGTCACGGCGTGTGATGTCTGCCCGCGCGGGCAGTGCCGCAGCGGTGAAGATGACGGTCAACAACACGACGACGCAACGGCGCATGGAACCCCCGATCGGCCCGCGATATCATGCCCCCACGCGCCGCGGGTTATGGGTAACGCCGGCGCCGAGGCCTTGTCCACAGTCTTCGATGCAGAAAGTTCAAGGATTTGCCCGCATTTCGTGAGACACCCTGACGGCGGCTGGAGTTTTTGTGCACTGCACAAATTTTGCTTGCATCGACCGGGACGGGGGCCTAGAAACGCCCTCGTGCTGCACCGCAGCAATTTGTTTTCACCCAGCCGGCGCCGCCGGCGCCAGCCAGAGGAATCCGGGCAACCCCGGATTGATCCACATGACCACCAAGAGCAAGCCCGCCGTCGCCGCCGCCGATGTGACCAAGCTGATGAGCGAAGCCGCCGCGAACAGCACCGCCCAGGCGCAGAAGGTGATGGCCGACACGACCGCCCAGGCGAAGGCCGCCGTCGAGAAGTCGATGGAAACCGCGCAGAAGACCGCCGCCGACATGATGAAGGCCGCCGAAGACGCCGCCGAATTCGGCCGCGGCAACGTGGAAGCCTTCACCAAGGCCGCGCAGCTGTACTTCACCGGTGTGCAGGACCTGGGCCGCCACATGATGACGACCTTCCAGGGCTATTCCGACCAGGCGATCGAAGGTGCCAAGGCGCTCTCGACCGCAAAGTCCCTGAAGGATGTGGCCGATGTGCAGGCGACCCTGGCGCGCACCGCCTTGGAGAAGAGCCTGGCCGACATGAGCAAGTTCCAGGAAGCCGCGATGAAGGTCGCCGAGGTTTCCATGGAGCCGATCTCCGCGCGCATGACGATCGCGATGGAAAAGATCGCGAAGCCGCTGGCCGCCTGATTTCAGGCGCGGGGTCACCCGCAGCGTCCATGACGGCCCGGGTGCGTCTGCGCCCGGGCCGTTTTTTTATCGCCCGATTCAGGCTTGCGGTGGCATACCCTTTTCTAGCGGGCCGAACACCCGATATCCTGAGGCCAGATGAGCACCCTGACCAAGATGGCACGCATGAGCGACGACAAGGACCAGAACGGCGGCAATGGCGGGCCTGGCGGGCCCGGCACCACCGTGGTCACGAAGCCGCGCACCAAGACCAAGAAGCCCGCCATGTACAAGGTGCTGATGCTGAACGACGACTACACGCCCATGGAGTTCGTCGTGCATGTGCTGGAGCGGTTTTTCCAGAAGAACCGTGACGAAGCCACGCGCATCATGCTGCATGTGCATCGCCGCGGCGTGGGGGTGTGCGGCGTCTTCACCTATGAGGTGGCGGAGACCAAGGTCACCCAGGTGATGGATCTGGCGCGCCAGAACCAGCACCCGCTGCAGTGCACAATTGAGAAAGAGTAACCCTTCGTGACGTATTTCAAGTAGCTGACACCGCGCCGGCACGTCACCATGTAGTTCGAATCCGGCGCCATGGTTCGGGCCGGTGATTGAGGAGCGTTGCCGATGCTTTCGAGGAATCTGGAACAGACGCTCCACCGGGCGCTCGGGTTGGCCAATGACCGCCGGCACGAATACGCCACCCTGGAACATCTGCTGCTGGCACTGTCCGATGACGCGGACGCCACCACGGTGCTGAAGGCCTGTGGCGTGGATGTGGACAAGCTCAAGCGCGACCTGACGGAGTTCCTGGACAAGGACCTGGCAGGCCTGGTGACCGAACGCGCGGGCGACCCCAAGCCTACCGCTGGTTTCCAGCGCGTGGTGCAGCGCGCCGCGATCCATGTGCAGTCCTCCGGGCGTGACGAAGTGACTGGCGCGAATGTGCTGGTGGCGCTGTTCAGCGAACGTGAATCGCACGCCGTGTATTTCCTGCAGCTGCAGGACATGACGCGCCTGGATGCGGTGAATTTCATCAGCCACGGCATCGCCAAGGCGCCTGGCCGTTCGGTGCCGCGCAATGTGCAGGGCGCGCCCACCAACCAGCGCAATGAGGATGGCGAGCAGCCGGAGCGCGAGGAAAAGCCGCGCAATTCAGGCCAGAAGCCGGGGCAGGATGCGCTGTCCACCTACTGCGTGAACCTGAACAAGAAGGCGCAGCAGGGAAAGATCGATCCGCTGATCGGGCGCGACCAGGAGATCGAGCGGACTATTCAAATTCTCTGCCGGCGGACGAAGAACAACCCGCTTTATGTGGGTGATCCGGGCGTGGGCAAGACCGCGATCGCGGAGGGTCTGGCCAAGCGCATCATCGAGGGCGATGTGCCCGAGGTGCTGTTGAAGTGCACGATCTTCTCGCTGGATATGGGCTCGCTGCTGGCCGGCACGCGGTATCGCGGCGATTTCGAAGAACGGTTGAAGGCGGTTGTCTCGGAGCTGGAAAACCAGCAGGGCGGCATCCTTTTCATTGACGAGATCCACACCGTGATCGGCGCAGGCGCGACCTCGGGCGGTGCCATGGATGCGTCGAATTTGCTGAAGCCGGCGCTGGCGCAGGGGTCGCTGCGCTGCATCGGCAGCACGACCTACAAGGAATATCGCCAGCACTTCGAGAAGGACCGCGCGCTGGTGCGGCGCTTCCAGAAGATCGACGTGAATGAGCCGAATATCGAGGATACGGTGAAGATCCTCCAGGGGCTCAAGACCAATTACGAGAAGCACCACAAGGTGCGCTACACGCCCGAAGCGATCCGTGCGGCGGTGGAGCTTTCGGCGAAGTACATCCATGACCGCAAGCTGCCGGACAAGGCGATCGATGTGATCGACGAGGTCGGTGCCTCGCGCATGCTGCTGCCGGAAAACAAGCGCCGGAAGACCGTGACGCTGAAGGATGTGGAAGAGATCGTCGCCAAGATCGCGCGCATCCCACCCAAATCCGTCAGCACGGATGACAAGGAGCAGCTGCGCAATCTGGAACGCGATCTGCGCTCCATGGTGTTCGGGCAGGACCAGGCGCTGATCGCGCTGGCGAGTGCGATCAAGCTGTCGCGCGCTGGCCTGCGTGACCCCGAAAAGCCGATCGGCAACTACCTGTTCACCGGACCGACCGGGGTGGGCAAGACCGAAGCGGCGCGGCAGCTGGCGAAGACGCTGGGCATCGAAATCCTGCGCTTCGACATGTCGGAGTATATGGAGCGGCACAGCGTCTCGCGCCTGATCGGCGCGCCGCCGGGTTATGTAGGCTTCGACCAGGGCGGGTTGCTGACCGATGGCGTGGACCAGCACCCGCATTGCGTGCTGCTGCTCGATGAGATCGAGAAGGCGCATCCGGATCTGTTCTCGATCCTGCTGCAGGTCATGGACCACGGGAAGCTGACGGACCACAACGGCAAGACCGTCGATTTCCGCAACATCATCCTGATCATGACGACCAATGCGGGTGCGGCCGACATGGCCAAGCCCGCACTGGGCTTCGGGCGCGAAGCACGCTCCGGTGAGGATCAGGATGCGGTGAAGCGCATGTTCACGCCGGAGTTCCGCAACCGGCTGGATGCGATCATTCCCTTCGCCAACCTGGCGCCGGAAGTGGTGGCGCAGGTGGTCGAGAAGTTCGTGATGCAGCTCGAAGCGCAGCTGGCAGATCGGAATGTGACGATCGAGCTGTCGTCCGCCGCGAAGGAATGGCTGGCGGAGCGCGGGTATGACCCGCTTTATGGCGCGCGGCCGCTGGCCCGCGTGATCCAGGAGCACATCAAGAAGCCGCTGGCCGAGGAATTGCTGTTCGGCAAGCTGGTGAAGGGTGGCGCTGTCCGGGTCGGGTTCAAGGATGGCGAGCTGACCTTCGAAGTGGTGGAAACACCGGTCGCCGCATTGCCCAAGCCGGAGAGCGATGGCGATGAGGGTGACGCGGAGAAGGCACCAGAAGCGGCGGGCTGAACCGCTGAACAATCCGAGGGCGCCAGGGCAACCTGGCGCCCTTTTTGGTTTTTACTGGGCTGATTCACGAATCAGCCTGACCCGAAGGGAGTGACCACATGAGCGGCATCGAAAACTGGCCCGAATACAACGCCTCGCTCCGCGAACGCGGCAAGGAATTCGCTGCCCTCGCGCCCGAGGCGATGAAGGGTTTTCAGGCCCTGTCGCGCGGTGCCTCAACCACCAAGCACCTTGATGCCAAGACGCGGGAATTGATCGCGCTCGCGGTGGCCGTCACCACCCGCTGCGAGGGCTGCATCGACGCCCATGCCCGCAAGGCCCGCACCGCGGGTGCGAGCAAGGAAGAGGTGGCCGAGGCGCTCGGCGTTGCCATCGCGCTGAACGCCGGCGCAGCACTCACCTATTCCCTGCATGTGCTGGATGCGTTGGAGGAGGCGAAGTAACGCCTCCGCCCGCGCGGCGCATCACAACGAGAAACGCGTTCCGAACCCGATGCTGCGCCCCGGAATTACATAACCGCTGGTCGGTTCGAATGGGTTGTTGCCCAGGTTGCGCGCCTGCAGCACCAGCGTGATGTTCTCGCTGGCGCGGTAACTGATGGCCAGGTTAGCCGTGGTGCCACCAGGCTTGCGCGAAGGCGTGAAGGCCGAAGCGCCGCTATTGGCCACCAGGAAATCCTGCGCGGCACCCGTCACCAGGATTTCCGGCGCGATCGTCAGCCCCGGCAGTGGCGATACGCGCGCCGAAATCGACACCACGTTTTCCGGCCGCCGCAACAGCCGCGCACCGGTGTCGCTGTTGAAGGCGCGCGTGAAGGTCCAGGCCGCGCGTGCCTCGAGCCACGAGGCGGGGCGCAGTGTCACGAAGGACTCCACGCCATTGATCCGCGCGCGCGCGACGTTGATCGGCGTGAACACCCAGCCGGCAAATCGCGTGTCGATCAACTCAGTCGCCCAGGTCTGGAAATAGGTGGCACCCAATGTCGCCAGCCCCCCGACATCATGCTCCACGCCCAGTTCCCAACTCGTGCTGCGCTCGGGGCGTAGATTCGGGTTGCCCAGGAAGAAGGGCGACACGCCAAACCGCTGGAACAGCGAAGGTGCGGCGAAACCGCTGCCCACGGCGGCGCGCAGCCGCGTGTTGAACTCCGGCAGCGCATAGACGCCGCCCAGGCGCCAGGTTGGCGTCGCACCAAACCCCTGGATCGAATCCACGCGCATCCCGGCCGAGAGATCCAGCCTCGCCCCAAGCCGGTATTGCACCGCCAGATGCCCCGAAATGCTGTCCTGCCGCGCATTCGTCACCGTGCGGAACGGCGCGTTGCCCGAGGCGCTGATCGTGCTCTCGCGCATCCAGCCCACCCCGAGGGAGGCCGCGCCATCCTGGAACGGCCCCAGGCCCGGCAGCCGCACGCGATTGCCCCAATCCAGCGTCATGCGTTGGCCGGTGAAGCTGTCATTGGCGGTGGCGGTCGAAAAGGCATCGGCGCGGTTCAAATAGCCCCGCCGTTCATCGCTCACGCCGAAGCGCAGTCCGGTTACCCAGGCGCCATCGAACAGCGATGTCTCGCCGCGAATCTGCCCGGTGATGCGCCGCTCGGCGGCGCGGAAATTCGGGTCATCCGCGCCGAAGCGGTCCAGGCCGAAATGCACATCCTGCCAACGCAAACTGCCTTCCACGCGGCTGCCGGGCAGCGGTGTCCAGCCCAGCCGCGCGATGGTGGCGATGCCGCGATAGCCATCCGGCTCGCCACGATTGGTCGCAAGCCGCCCGGGCGTCACGTTGAAGCCGCGGGTGGAGAGCGATTCGGCGGCGACCAGATAGTCGAAATCCCCCACCGTGCCGGCCACGCCGCCATCGGCGCGCAAGCTGGCTTGTGACCCGCCCAGTATGCCGCCGAACAGCTGCGCGGCGCGGTCGGCCGGCGCGCGGCGGGTGATGATGTTGACCACACCGCCCAGCGCGTTGGAGCCGTAGAGCGAACTGGCCGGCCCGCGCAGCACCTCGATGCGTTCCACGCCCGCCAGCAGCAGGCTGCCGAAATTGAACGCATTGTTCGTGCCGCTGACGTCGTTCACCGGCACGCCATCCAGCAGCACCTGCGTGTGGTTGGAATTCAGCCCGCGCATGAAGCCCGCGGTCAGCGCGCCCGGCCCGCCCTGCGGCACCATATTGATCCCGGGCACGAACATCAGCGCATCCGCCAGCGTGGTGTAGCCGCGCGCTTCGATATCCTCGCGCGTGATGGTGGTGGTGGCGACCGGCACGCGTTCGGTGGCCGTGGGGATGCGGGCGCTGGTGATGACCGTGTCCGGGATGGCTTGTTGCGCCAGCGCCGGGGCGCAGATGGCAGTGAAGAACAGCAACGACAAACGTCGCATAGTGGAACCCTCCGAGCATGTTTCCCCAGGCGCGGAATGCGCCCGGGGGCTCGTCGTTCCCGCAGACGGCTGGCGTCCGATCGGGCATCGCGCAGCGATGCCGTGAATCGGCCGCCCATATCCGTGGCCGTGGTGCACCCCGCCCACAACACGCGAGACAACTCCGCGCCGGCCGGTCTCCTGGCTTGTGGTGTGGAGGCTTGCGCTTCCACCTGGTCCGCCTTCTCACGGCATGTCGCCGCAATGGCATGCTGGACCAGTGCACCACGTACAGTTGCGGGGGCAGCCGCGGTTCGCGCGTTCCCGTTTCAACCCTCTCGGGTCACCGATGCGTGGGGTGAACCTGCCACGCATGTTGGCGGCGTGGAAGGTGATGTTACGCTACCGTGGTGAATCCGGTCCGCTTCGTCACGTTCGTGGTCACAGCGCAGGTGCTGGCGCAGATCGGCACCTTCACGCTGCCTGCGCTGCTGCCGGATTTCATCATGCGTTGGGGCCTGTCCGGCACCGAGGCGGGCTGGCTGATCGGCGCCTATTTCCTGGCCTATGTGGCGGCGGTGCCGGTGCTGGTATCGCTGACCGACCGCGTGCCGGCGCGGCGCATCTACATGATCGGCACCGCGGCGGCCGCGCTGTCGCATCTCGGCTTCGCCTTCACCGATGATTTCTGGCTCGGCATGGCGCTACGCTGCCTGGCCGGCATTGGCTGGGCCGGATGCTACATGCCCGGCCTGAAGGTGATCGCCGACCGTCTGGAGGGTGCCGCGCAGTCCCGCGCCGTGACCTGGCACGCGGCGGGCGTGGGCATCGCGGGCGCGTGTTCGTTTATTGTTGCCGGTGGCATGGCCGCGCTGGGCGGCGTGCCGGCGGCCTTTCTGTTCAGTGCGGTGGCGGCCTTCGCGGCGCTGCTGATCGGCTGCTTCGTGATGCCGCGCGATGCACCGCCAAGGCGCACCGACACCGCAGCACTGCTGGATTTCCGCCCAGTGCTGCGCAACCGCCAGGCCATGGCCTGGATCGCGGGCTACACCGTGCACACCTGGGAACTAGCGGCCTTGCGCGCCTGGGGCGTGGCGTTCCTGGTGGCCGTCATCGCGCTGCATGGCGCGCCGGCTTGGCTGCCAGGGCCGACGGCCATTTTCACCATCGTAGGCCTGGTGGGTATCGCCACCTCCATCGCCGGCAATGAACTCGCGCAGCGGCTTGGACGGGGGCGCGTGGTGGCGGCCGCGATGGGCGGCGGCGCCATGCTGGCGCTGGCCTGCGGCTTGTCGGCGGCCGCGCTGCCTTTGGCTGTGCTGTGCATCATCGCCTGGAACGCGGCCATATACCTGGACAGTTCCGCGCTGACGGCCGGCACCGTGCAGGCCGCCGAGACCGGCCGTCGCGGTGCCACCATGGGGCTGCACAGCATGTGCGGCTACGCGGGTGGCTTCATTGGACCCATCGGCGTGGGCGTGGCGCTGGATGCCGGCGGCGGCTGGGCGCTGGCCTTCGGGCATCTGGCGATGCTCGGCGTGGTTGGGCTGCTGGCGGTGCGCTGGCTGGGCAGGCGGCGTTGAACGGTGGCGGCGTGAACAAGCGCTCAGACCCATCGGCTGGACCTTGATCGGCGCCTGTCGCGGCAACGATCACGGTCCAGCGCAGCGTCACTCGAACACGTGGCAGTGTGCGCCCATCGGCATGCCGACAACCCGCAGCGTCGCATCCGTGGAGACGATGCTGGTGGCGCGGCAGATCATCCGGAAAGTGCCATTCTCATGGGCCTCGATGGTGAACCGCACCCTGGGCCCGCTATTCCTGGTGATGTTGCGGTTGGTGTAGATGCAACGCCGATGGGGCACGGTGACCACGGAGAACAATTCGCTCCAGCTGCCGGACTGGTTGAGCTGTTCGATCACCACGCGGGCGGAGCGCCAGGTCACTTGTTCGAAAACCACGCACATCATGCGCGGTGTCAGGCTCCCCTGGCTCTGCGCCGGTGGCGCCGCGGCGAGGCCTGCGAGGGTGGTCATGGCAAGCGTTGCGGCCATCAGCGTCTTGCGGGTCATGCGGGTTCTCCTTCTTCCGTGACCATACGGGGGGTTTCGGCCGCCTGACCAATAGGCGCTGGCTGTTCCCGCCATAGGCGCTGGCCGACCGCATGGCATCGCGATAGCGTAGCGCGATGAAGACACGCGTTACCGAGATGCTGGGCATCCGCTATCCTATCGTGCAGGGCGGGTTGGCCCGGGTGGCCTATGCCGAGCTGGCGGCCGCGGTCTCCAACGCTGGCGGCCTGGGGCAGATCAACACCGTCGGCCTGACCGAGCCGGAGAAGCTCCGCGCTGAAATCCGCCGCTGCCGCGCCATGACGCCGCACCCTTTCGCGGTGAACTTCCCGCTGGGCCGGATGGATATCGCACCATTGCTGGACGTGGTGCTGGAGGAACGGGTGGCGGTGGTGGCGCTCACCGCCGGCAACCCCGCACCCTGGCTGAAGCGATGCGAAGGCCATGCGATCCATACCCTGGTGCTGACCGCAGGGCCGGAGCTTGCGAAGAAGGCCGAGGCCGCGGGCGCGCATATGGTCGCAACCGTCGGCTACGAAGGCGGCGGGCATATCGGGCGCGGTGACGAAACGACGCTGGTGATGGTGCCGCGCGTGGTCGATGCAGTGAAAATTCCGGTGCTGGCATCGGGCGGCATCGCTGATGGGCGCGGCTTGCTGGCCGCGCTGGCCCTGGGCGCGGAGGGTGTCGAGATGGGCACCCGCTTCGTCGCCACCGTCGAGGCGCAGGCGCATGCCGCCTATAAAGCCGCGCTGACCGCGGCGCGCCCCGAGGATACCATGATCATCAAGCGCAGCATGGGCCAGCCAGGCCGTGCGCTGGCCAGCGCGTATGCGCGGCACATCGTCGCGCGCGAAGCCGCGGGCGCCGAGAAGGACGAATTGCTGGAACTGGTCTCCGGCGCACGCAACGCGGTGGGTGCCACGGATGGCGACCTGGACAATGCCTATGTCTGGGCCGGGCAATGCGTGGGGCTGATCGAGGAGATTCTGCCCGCCGGCGAAGTGATTCGCCGCATGGTGGCGGAGGCCGAAGCGGGCCTTGCGCGGCTCTCCGCCGCACGATAGTCCCGCCCTATCGACGCCATACAGAGCGCCGCCTCACGCCTATCGCGCGCCGAGGGGTATCTCTGGTTTCACGGAAGGCAGCCCGCCTTCCCTGGAACCGGAACGACCACCCCATGCGCCGCATCGCCATCGCCCTGATCGCCATCGCCGCCATCGGCGGCACCGCCCAGGCCCAGACCCGCGACATTGCCTGGCAGCCCCAGAACACCGCCGAGCTGCTGGCCGTGCATGGCCATACCGGGATGATGGGCCTGGGCGCGCAGCTCGCCCAGGCCCGGTTGATCCGCCAGCAGGCCCGCCAGGCCCCGCAGCGGCCCACACGCTGAGAGTTGTAGCAGAGCAGATGCACGCTCCCGGCCGATGCCCGCCGTCCGCGATTTGTTCTGAAAAGTTGGTCCGCGGCGGGTCTTCTCCCGACCCCAAACCTGCCATGGATCAGGCGCCCGGATGGCTGGATGGCCATCCGGGTGCTTTCACGTCGGGCCTCTTGCATTGCGCCTCAAACCGGACCAAATCCGTCCTGTAATCGCAGCACACAGGCGCAAGATGTTCATCGAAACCGAAGGCACTCCCAACCCCGCCACCCTGAAATTCCTGCCCGGGCGGGATGTGATGGGCACGCGCGGCACCGCCGATTTCACCAGCGCGGAGGCCGCCGTGCGCAGCCCGCTGGCCACCCGCCTGTTCGAATTGGATGGCGTGGCGCGCGTCTTTCTGGGCGCCGATTTCATCACCATTACCAAGGCGGACGAAACGGATTGGGTCGCCCTGCGCCCAACCATCCTGGCCGGCATCATGGCGCATTTCGTGGCGGAACTGCCCGTTCTGGAAGGCGAAGATGCTGACGAGGCCGAGGATGTAGACCCCGCCGATGCCGAGATCGTCGCCACCATCAAGGAATTGCTGGATACGCGCGTGCGCCCGGCAGTGGCCGGCGATGGCGGCGATATCGTGTTCCGCGGTTTCCGTGATGGCATCGTGAAGCTGCGCATGCAGGGCGCTTGCAGCGGCTGCCCCTCCTCACGCGCCACGCTGAAGCACGGTGTGGAGAACATGCTGCGCCACTACGTGCCGGAAGTGCTGGCCGTGGAGCAGGTGGAGGCCTGATCACCGACGGCCTTGCCGTGCCCCTGGCGCGCTTTGCGGCATGGCTCCGCAAGGCTGGCGCAGGGCACTCTGTGGCTAACCGATGACCGCGCCGCGCCGCCTGGCCTTAGACGCGGCCGGCGATGTCATCCTGAACGCCGAGGACGCGGCGGCGCTGCTGGGCGCGCCGCTGGAGGATTTCCTGCGCGACCTGCGCGCCGGCCATATCTATTCATTGGTCGAGCGCGGCCAGGGTGAGGATGCCGGGCGCATCCGCGCCACCCTGCGCAGGCGCGCGCGCGAAATCAGGCTGGTGATCGACGCCGCGACGGGTGAGATCCTGGAGCAATAGACGTCCACGGGTGGCAACCGCCAATGGGCGACGTGCGGCCAAGTTGACCGGCCAGAGCGACCGGTCCAGTCGTTCACCCCATCACGCGCGGCCGGCGTGGCTCCCGCTTGGGCCGTTCTTCGCGTGGCGGCGGCGCGGGCTGCGCCAGTTCCACCTGCAATTCCCTGATCTTGCCGACGATCGACGCGCGCAATTCCGGCGACGTATGCGGCTTCAGCCCGGCATAGACTTCCTTCAATTCCCGCAGCTGCTTTTCCTTCTCCAGCCGCGA
>JAPLOK010000322.1 GCA_026400775.1 Alphaproteobacteria bacterium
ATCAGCTACATCCGCCGCACCCACAACCTGCTGATCGGCGAGAGCAGCGCCGAGCGGATCAAGATGGAAATCGGCGCCGCCGCCGTGCCCTATGATGACGGCGATGGCGACCTGACCGAGGTCAAGGGCCGCGACCTGATGAATGGCGTGCCGCGCGAAGTCATCGTCTCCCAGCGGGAGATCGCGATTGCGCTGGCCGAACCGGTGACCAATATCGTCGAGGCGGTAAAGGTCGCTCTCGAGAACACGCCGCCGGAACTCGCGGCCGACATCGTGGACAAGGGCATCGTCCTGACCGGCGGCGGCGCCCTGCTGCACCGGCTGGACGAAGTGCTGCGCGATGCGACAGGCCTGCCCGTTGTGGTGGCGGAAGCGCCGTTGAATTGCGTCGCACTGGGCACCGGGCGCGCGCTTGAGGAGTTGAAACGGCTTCGCCAAGTGCTGACTTCGATGTATTAAGCAGCGGATTCTCCGCCTCGACCCCACATCAACCCTGACGGGGCAAGCATTTGATCCGTCTGAGTATCCCTCTGCGCCAGGCCCTGGCGCGCCTGTCCCTGCCGCTGCTGATCGCTGTCGCGTTCGGCACTATGCTGCTTGGCAAGGCCGATGCGCTGCTGGTCGAGCGCGCGCGGATGGCGCTGGCCGATCTGCTGACGCCGCTGTGGACGGTGGTGCAGGAACCGGTCGGCGCGGTCCGCCGCACCGCGCTGGAGGCCGAGGCGCTGTGGAACATGCGCGCCGAGAATGACCGTCTGCGCGAGGAAAACGAGCGCCTGCGCCGCTGGCAGGACACGGCGCTCGCGCTCGAGGCCGAGAACGCGCTGCTGCGCCGCCAGCTGGCCTGGATTCCGGAGCCCGCGCCGCGCTTCGTGACCGCCCGGGTGGTCGCCGATGGCGGCGGCACCTATGCGCGCGCGGTGCTGCTTGCGCTCGCGCCCAACACGCCCATCCGCAAGGGACAGGTGGCGCTGGATGAGCGGGGCTTCGTGGGCCGCGTGACCGAGGTGGGCACGCGTTCGGCCCGCGTGCTGCTGGCCACCGACATCAACAGCCGCATCCCCGTCACGCTGGAAGGCAGCCGTGCGCGCGCCATCATGGTGGGCAACAACACCGCCCGGCCGCGGCTGCAACACTGGCCCGAAGGCACCGTACCGCGCGATGGCGACCGGGTGGTGACCAGCGCCGAGGCCAATGCCTTCCCGGCGGGCCTGCCGATCGGCATTGTCCGCTGGCCTGAGGGCGGGACGCCTGAGGTCGAGCTCTTCGCCAGGCTGGACCGCCTGGACGCCGTGCGGCTGTTTGATTTCGGCCTGTCGGGCATTCTGCCGCCTGAGGCCGTGGCGCGGCCGGAGCCGCGGGGCCGGCGGTGAAACCCCCGATCCGCGGCCGCACCGAGCCGCAAGGTGGCTTCCTGCGCCGGCTGGACGCGCTGTTTCGCGCGGCCTTCCCCACGCTTGTCACCATTCTGCTGCTGGTGCTGGCCGTGGTGCCGATGGGCGGGCCGGGGCTGCTGATGGCCGTGGCGCTGCCGAGCATCTTCTTCTGGACGATCTTCCGGCCGGCGGCGATGCCGGCA
>JAPLOK010000432.1 GCA_026400775.1 Alphaproteobacteria bacterium
ATTGGGCGTGGTGATGCGCTTCGGCGCCTTCAACCGCACCGCGCCGCCGGGCCTGAACTACGCCGTGCCCTGGCCGGTCGAGACGGTGACCACGCCGCGCGTCACGCGCATCAACCGCGTCGATGTCGGCTTCCGTTCGCCGGCCGATGCGGTGCCGGGCGGGCGCACCGTACCCGCGCGCGATGTGCTGGCCGCATCCCTGATGCTGACCGGCGACGAGAACATCGTTGACATCGATTTCGCCGTGTTCTGGCGCATCCGCGACGCCGGCGATTTCCTGTTCAACATCCGCAATGCCGAGGAAACGGTGAAGTCCGCTGCCGAATCCGTGATGCGCGAAATCATCGGCCGCACACAGATCCAGGCTGCGCTGACCGAAGCGCGCGCGCAGATCGAACAGGATGTCCGCCGCGGCACCCAGGCCATTCTGGACCAGTACCGCGCCGGCATCGAAATCACCCAGGCGCAGATGCAGAAGGTGGATCCGCCGGCCGCGGTGGTGGACGCCTTCCGCGACGTGCAGCGCGCCAATGCGGACCGTGAAACTGCCCGCAACCAGGCCGAGAGCTTCCGCAACGACATCATCCCCCGCGCCCGCGGTGAGGCTGAGAGGATGATGGCCGAGGCCCAGGGCTTCCGGGACAGCCAGGTGGCCCGCGCACGCGGTGAGGCCGGCCGCTTCGCTGCCGTGCTCGCCGCCTATTCGCAGGCGCAGGACGTGACCACGCGACGCATTTATCTGGAGACGATGGAGGAAATCCTCCGCCGCAGCCCGATGATCCTGGTCGATGACCGCCTGCAGGGGCTGACGCCGTTCCTGCAACTGGATGGCTCGCGCCCCGCGCCACGCCCGGTGCCGCCGGCGGCGCTGCCGGCACCGCCGGCGCCTCCAGCCGTGCAGCAACCAACCATCCGTCCGGGGATCGCGCGATGAACAAGCTCTTTATCGCAGGCGGCGCCCTGGTCCTGGCGCTGTTCGTCGCACTCGCGTCGATGTTCACAGTGCAGCAGACTCAGCAGGTGCTGGTCACGCAATTCGGCCAACCGGTGCGCGTAATTCAGTCGCCTGGGCTGAACTTCAAGCTGCCCTTCATCCAGTCGGTGATCCCCTTCGATGCGCGCCTGCTCGATTTCGACGGGCCTGGTGAGGAAGTCATCCTGGGCGACCAGCGCCGCCTGATCGTGGACAGCTTCACGCGCTATCGCATCACCAACCCGCTGGTGTTCTTCCAGACCGTGGGCGCCACCGAGCAGGGGATACGCGGCCGGCTGTCGTCGATTGTCACCTCGTCGCTGCGGCGCGTGCTGGCCGGCGAAACGCTGCTGGCCGTGCTGTCCAGCGACCGCACGCGCATCATGGCGGAAATCCGACGCCAGGTGAACGAAGAGGCACAGCGCTTCGGCATCGAGGTGGTCGATGTCCGCATCCGCCGCGCCGACCTGCCGGATGAGAACACGCAAGCCATCTTGGCGCGCATGCAGTCCGAGCGTGAACGCGTGGCGCGCGAGGCCCGCGCGGAAGGCGCCGAAGTCGCCGCGCGCATCCGCGCCCAGGCCGAACGCGACCGCACCGTGCTGCTGGCCGAAGCCGAAGCCAATGCCGCCATCCTGCGCGGTTCGGGCGAGCAGGACGCCATCCGCATCTTTGCCGACGCCTTCAACCGCGACCCGGAATTCTTCCAGTTTTGGCGCACCATGCAGGCCTATCGGGAAGTGTTCAGCAGCGGCGAATCCCGCCTGGTGCTGACGCCGGACAGCGACTTCTTCCGCTACCTGCGGGAGATGCCGCAGATGCCCGCCCGGCGTTGATACGATTTGTTCCAATGGGGTGACGCATCCGTCACCCCACCCCATACCTATTGGATGTAGGCTTTGGCCGGCGTGCCGCGCCCGGGCCGTCACCTCCGAGAGGACCACATGCGTCTGATTGCCGCTCTTCTGCTGTCCACCCTGGCCCTGCCGGGCTTCGCGCAGACCCTGCCGCCGGTTGCGGCACCTGCTGCCCCGCCGGCCGCCGTCGCGCCGACCCCCGGCGCCGAGAACGTGCCCGCCGGCCGGCCGGACAGCTTCGCGCCCTTAGCGCGCCGCCTGTTGCCGGCCGTGGTCAACATCTCCTCGGTCATCGGCGGCGGCGCGCCGGCGCGGCCCAACCAGCGGCAGGAGGCACCCGACACCCCCCAGGCCCCGCCCGGCAGCCCCTTCGAGGAATTCTTCCGCGACTTCTTCAACCGCAACCGTCCGCCAGGTGGTGGCCAGCAGGATGGCCAGCCCCAGCCGCAGCAGCGGCCGCGCGGCCAGTCCATGGGTTCGGGCTTCGTTATCGACCCCTCGGGCATCATCGTGACGAACAATCACGTCATCGAGAACGCGACCGAGGTGAACGTCATCCTCCAGGACAACACCACTTTGCGCGCCGAAGTGCTTGGCACCAACCCGCGCACTGACCTGGCCGTGCTGCGCGTGCGCCCCACCGCACCGCTGCCCAGCGTGCCCTGGGGCAACAGCGATGACGCGCTGGTGGGCGACTGGGTGCTGGCCATCGGCAACCCCTTCGGCCTGGGCGGAACCGTCACCGCGGGCATCGTCTCCGCCCGCGGCCGCGACATCCGCCAAGGGCCCTTCGACGATTTCATCCAGACCGACGCGGCGATCAACCGCGGCAATTCCGGCGGCCCGCTGTTCAACATGCGCGGCGAGGTGGTGGGCATCAACACCGCCATCTATTCGCCCTCCGGCGGCTCCATCGGCATCGGGTTTTCCATCCCCTCGAACCTGGCGCGCGGCATCACCGCGCAGCTGGCGCAGGGCGGGCGCGTGCGGCGCGGCTGGCTTGGTGTGAACATCCAGCAGGTGACAGACGAAATCGCCGAGAGCCTCGGCCTGCAAGGTGGCGCCCGCGGTGCCCTGGTGGCCCGCGTGCAGGAAGGCGCGCCGGCCGCCGAGGGCGGTGTGCGCAACGGCGATGTGGTGCTGCGCTTCAACAGCCAGGATGTGCGCGACATCCGCGCCCTGCCGCGCCTGGTGGCTGAAACCGCCGTGGGCGCGAGGGTGCCCGTGGTGGTCTGGCGCGACGGTCGCGAAGTGACAGTGCAGGTCACGCTGGGGGAATTGCCGGCCGAGCCGCAATTGGCCTCGACCACGCCGAACGCGCCGCAGCCCGGCCGGCTCACGGAAATCGCCGGGGTCGGGCTGCTGGTCGCGGCGATCACGCCGGAAATCCGCGAACGGCTGCGCCTGCGCCCCGAACAGCGCGGCGTGGCGGTGGTGGAAGTGCTGCCCAACTCGCCGGCGGCCGAACGCGAAATCCGCGCCGGCGACGTGATCGTGGAAGTGCAGCAGGAACGCGTGAACACGCCGCAGGAATTGCAGGCGCGCGTGGAACAGCTGCGCCGCCAGGGCCGGGGCACGGCGCTGTTCCTGGTGGAAAGCGCCAATGGCCAGCGCTTCGTGCCGCTGCGTCTGGCGGCGGCGCGCTGACGCCAGGCCTGCCAGGGAGGGCCACACCCCTTCCTGGCCGCATTGCCGGATGGATGCTCTCGGCGCATCCTGCTCGCCGGAGGATACACCCATGAATCGACGCACCACCTTGCTGGCAGCCCCTGCGCTGTTCGCCGTTCCCGTCGCCCGTGCCGCCACGCCGGCGCAGGAGAGCCTGATCCAGGGCTTCTCCCCCGCGCGGCTGGGCCGCATTCGCGTGGCCATGGCGCGGGAGATCGAGCGCCAGACCTTCGCCGGCGCCATCACCCATATCCAGCGCCGCGGCGAGGTGGTGCACAGCGAAATCCATGGCCATCTGGACCCCGCCCGCACGCGGCCCATGCGCCCAGACGCGCTGTTCCTGCTGGCCAGCATGACCAAGCCCATCACCAGTGTCATGACGATGATCCTGGTCGAGGAAGGCGTGATCGCGATGCGCGACCCGATCGGGACGCACC